>CAMWIG010000211.1 GCA_947174295.1 uncultured Alistipes sp.
ATTGCAGAGAATGCAACAGGTGCAAAAAGTTCTCAATTCATCCATGTTTATGAAAGAGTAACCGCCCCCGGTCAGGCTTCTGCACCGACTCAGATGTATTGACATACGGACACGACGAGTTTGCAGAAGAGGATTATCTCTTCTGCAAACCATGCGGCAGACAGTTATCCGTTAGCGGTCGAGACCTTCGAGAACGTAGATGCGGGTGCAGTCGTCGTCGGGCCGGGCGCATACGCCGGACAGCGCCTCAGCCTCGAAAATCTCATCGAGTTCGCAGCCGTCGACATCGCCGCGAAGCATGTCGTCGCAGACTGTTCCGCCATCGAGAATCGCAAGCACCTCGGGATAGATTTCGCCCTTGGCGCGCAGCTGTCGTTCGAGTCGGGCGGTGTAGCGCGTGCGGTGGCCGACGATAGCTTTCGCCTGCGCGACGGCGATGCGGCATTCGAGTTCGCTCGTATCGGTCAGCCAATAACGGTGAGCGACACGATAGCTGCATCCGACCTGCGGGAGAATGTATTCGCGCCATGCGTTAATCATACTGGTTCTCTGCACGGTTTTGTCATAAACGCCGTCAAGGATAAGCTGCACTCTGCGAGCCTGGATTAACTGCTCCAAATTCAATTTGGCTTTCATAGTAAATGATGTATTAAATCCCGAAAGATTGGAAGCCTATTCGAAACACGCAAAAACATTGTCGCATGCCGACAAACTTATTTTCTGACATACACGCGCACGAATCTGACATGCCCCGGCCGAAAGGCGGAATCGCCGCGCACGGCATCGTCCCTGCATCACGGACACCGCAGCGGCACGACCCGGCGAATAGGCAGAAACGTTGAATTCATATCATATAATACGCCCGCTTTTTCCAATCGGATCGCCATTTCGTTTTTTATAATTATCTTTGTCGGGTGAAAAAGAGAATATCAATCTATAAATTTTACGATTATGGCTTTTTTCAAGGAATTCAAGGAGTTCGCCCTTAAAGGCAACGTGATGGACATGGCGGTCGGTGTCATCATCGGCGGCGCATTCGGCAAAATCGTGACCTCGCTCGTGAACGACATCCTCATGCCGCCCATCAGTGCGCTGCTGGGCAACACCAATTTCTCGGATTTGAAAATCGACATCTCCAAGATGCGCGAGATTTCGTCGACGGTGACCAAGGCCGCAACCGAAGCGGTCAATGCCGGCGGCATAGTCGCCGAAACTCCGGCCGAGCCTATCTACTGGTCCTACGGCGCATTCATCCAGCAGTGCCTGGACTTCACGATTCTGGCGCTCTGCGTCTTCCTCATGGTCAAGCTGATGAACCGTCTGACCAAAAAGAAGGAGCAGACCGCAGCCGCCGCACCGGCACCCGCACCCGCCCCGTCGGCCGAAGAGAAGCTGCTCGCGGAGATTCGCGATTTGCTCAAACAGCAGAACAAGTAGAGTCGCTTCGCCGAACCCGAAAAAGAAAGGAGCTCTTATCGAGCTCCTTTTTTCTTGCGGTTGTAGAGGTCGGTGACGTAGATAGTAAATATCGGGAACATCATCATGCCGAGTATCGGCAACAGCACGGCGAATGTCTTTCCGGCCACCGTCACGGGGAATATCGCGGCGCCAACGGTCGTAACGCCCATCCATGCCCACCATATCGCATTGCCGAAGCCTTCGAGATGCGGATTGACGTGTATCTCGTAGTCGTAGAATATCAGCCCCGACAGATAGGTGAACACCACGACGGTGAAGATGTAGGCGACGAACAGCTGCCGCGTGTTTCCCTCGATGAGCAGCCGTATGACCATATACATCGCGACGAACGCGCGCAGCAGGGTTATCATACCGACCACCATCGCCCAGCCGCGCGTCATCCCGGCACCGCTCCACTCGATGATGTTGAGGTAGGGCACCGACAGCAGCAGCACGATGAAATTTCGGAAGAAGTACTTCGAACGATTTTCGCTCAACGTCCAGTTCACCGCGAAGTCGATGAGGAATATCAGGCAGACGACGAACTGCACGCCGAGATACCAGGGCGAAAAGTCGGCGACGTTGTCTCCGCCGACTATTTCGACCGACAGAGCGATTATCAATACGAGAGCCGCCAAAAGCGACAGAATGCGCATTGCGCACTTGATTCCATGTAAATGCGTCATGATTAGAGAGTTTTATCGCAGCCGACAGAATCAAAAGCGATGCCATGGATAAAATAACATGAAAAAAAGCGAAAATTTTTCGTCGAAAATTTTGCATGTATGGAAAATATACATATCTTTGCACTCGCTTTTAAGGCAATGGCGAGATAGCTCAGCTGGTCAGAGCGCATGATTCATAATCATGAGGTCGAGAGTTCAAGTCTCTCTCTCGCTACCGAGAACCGAGGAGTAACCTGCACAGGTTACTCCTCGGTTCGTTTTCGAGCCGTCCGTTTTCGCTCAGCCGTTAAGCCTGCGAATCGCGTGCAGACGTGTTTGGCCTGCCTTTTGCTCCATTCGGGCGAGATAAAAATTTCAAGGTATGAATTACGGTATAAGTGTACTCTTTCGCGCCATACCTCTGGTCATGGCAGCATTCTGTTTCGCCTACGGTGCCTACGTCACATTCTCCGGCAATGATCCGTCGCGCCTTACGGCAGGCCCGGTGGTATTCTTCCTCGGTTCGATATGCGTGGCTCTGTTCTGTACGGCCGCAACGATTATCCGGCAGATTATCGGCTCCTATAAAAAAGCCGACCGCATAGTATTCCCGGCAATCGGCTACACGTTCGCCGTGCTGACGCTAATCTGCGGCCTGCTGATTATCCACGACGGCCTGCCGGGAGCCTACGTCGCCGGGCACGTAGTCTGCGGTCTGAGCCTTATCACGGCCTGCGTCACGACGGCCGCAGCATCGTCGACGCGATTCTCGCTCATCCCAGTCAACTCGTCCGACCCTTCGTTCACGGCCAATCCCGCCGGATTCTCCGCCGGCACATCGCGCACGCTGACGGCCATCGTGCCGGCTCTGGCGCTGACGGCATGGATATGGGCGTTCTCGCTCTTCGCCACTGGACATTCGGCTCCGCATACGGCGGCCGGAAGCGTCATGCTCGGCATAGCCTGTGTGTGCACGTCGCTCATAGCGCTGGTCGCAAGCATAGTCCGCCAGGTCAACGGCACGTACACCATGCAGGAGAAAGGCTTCTGGATGTGGCTCGTGCTGGGCATGGGCTGCGTGGCATTCGTATTCGGAGTGCTGATGATAATCGTGCACTGGGGCGAGCCGATAGATTTCGTCGGTCTGGTCCTCATCGGACTCGCGCTGATATGTTGGAGCATATCGAGCAAGGTGATACTTCTCGCGAAGATATGGCATGCCGACTACCCTCTCGCGTCGCGCATTCCGATTATTCCAGTAGCGACGGCTCTCGTCTGTCTATTCCTGGCGGCATTCGTATTCGAGGCGGCACTGTTCGAGGGAAAGTTCTTCGTGCCGGCACGCGTGCTGACCGGATTCGGAGCCATATGCTTCACGCTGTTCTCGATCGTCTCCATACTCGAAAGCGGAGCGAAACAAAGATGACGACATACGCCGCCCACCTCTCTTCAAACAAAAGATGTCGACGATTCCCATCGTCGACATCTCCTCAGGCCGGTTTCGCACAAGCGAGCCGGCCTATTTCCTGAATATGAAGTAGACCGCAGCCACGAGACAGGCGAATCCCGCC
>CAMWIG010000212.1 GCA_947174295.1 uncultured Alistipes sp.
GATAAAGAATCTGTAATTAGAAAAGAAGATGATAAACAAAGTTATTCTGGTAGGCAACGTGGGCATCGACCCCGAAGTCCGCACCATCGAGAGCGGCGCCAAGGTTGCCCGCGTGCGTCTGGCGACGACGGAGCGCCTGTTCGACCGTCAGGCCAACGAGACGAAGGAGCACACCGAGTGGCACACGGTGACGCTGTGGCGCGGTCTGGCCGATGTCGTCGACCGCTACGTCCGCAAGGGCAGCCAAATCTATATCGAGGGTCGTCTGCGCACCCGCGAATGGACCGACAAGGACGGCAACAAGCGCTACACCACCGAGATTCTGGCCGACGACATGAAGCTCCTGGGGCGCCGCGGCGACAACGCTCCGCAGCAGTCCGACGCTGCCCCCGCGCCGTCGCCATACCAGCAGCCTTATCAGCAGCAGCCCTATCAGCAGTCGTACCAGCAGTCTGCTGCGCAGCCTCAGCGCCCCGCCCCGGTCGCCGCTCCGGCTGACGACCCGGACGACCTTCCGTTCTGATAATTGAGCCGGGCAGCTCCCGCATCGAATCCCGCATATCGGTTTTGCGCCGATATGCGGGATTTTTTCACCTTCAACCGCAAGTGAAGTTTCGATAATCGCGAATCCGGATGCTGGTTTATCAACAACAATGTTGATAAAATTGTCGATAAGCCGTTGAAAAAATATTGAAACATACCGGCTAAGTGTTGAAAAAGTGATTTCGACCGAAGCCTTATGAAACTCATGGTCGATATATCGGCTTCTGCGGGAGATTGGCGAAGAGTATGCAGCGCGTTTGCCCGGCGCATCAGGCCGCGGATGCAGTATCGGTCATTGCATGGCGGCGAAGGACTCCGCCCGCAAGCCGAAGCAGATTCGTATAGAGCGAGTAGCAGAGTATCGCGCCACGAAAAACATCGCGCGGCATGCGCGGTTCATTTATAAATAGCGGGTCATTTATAAATATAGGTGTCGTTGCAGCGCAGCGTATGGCCGCACCTCAACCATACGCGACCGGGGATTGCAGGCCGTCGATCGGGGATTGCGGAACATTCGCGCACTGCATGAACCTACGGCTCCTCCACGCTCGAACGGAGAGGAGCCGTAGGGCACCGGCCGTATTCGGCCGTACCTCGACCGCACGCAAGCGGGTGTTGCGCGGCGGACGTTTTCGCAAGGCGTCCGAATAGACCGAAAGAGGGGCTGTTACTGTTCGTCGCCCTTCTTGTTGCGGTTGACGTACTCGGTCGGCAGGCAGCCCACGTGCTTCTTGAAGCTGGTGGCGAAGTACGACGGGGAGTTGAAACCCACCATGCTCGATATCTCGGCTATCGAATATTTGCGTTCGAGCAGCAGACGGCAGGCGTAGTTGAAACGTATCTTGCGTATGAATTTGGTGGCCGACTCGCCGGTTATGGATACCATTTTCAGGTGCAGATTCGAACGCGACATGCAGAGTGCGCGGCTGAAATCGTTCGACGAGAACTCCTCGTTGTCGATATTCTCCTCGACTATGCGAATCGCCTTTTTCAGAAACTCGCCGTCCATGGAGTTGGAGGTGATTTTGTCGGGCTCGACCTCCATGGAGTTCGAGTAGTAGTGTTGCAGGCGGTATTTCGATTTCAGCAGGTTGACTATCTTCGCCCCGAGCAGCGACAGGGAGAAGGGATGTGCCAGATAGCCGTCGGCGCCGGCTTCGAGACTCCGCAGCTTGAAATCGGGCGTGTCGTCGGTGCCGAGTATCACCACCGGAATGTGGCACGTGCGGATGTTCTGCTTGACCGTGTGGCAGAGTTTGATGCCGTCGAACCTGGTCTCTTTGAGGTAGGTGACTATCACGTCGGGCTCCGACGTGCGCAGCATCTCCACGGCCGACTGTCCGTCGAGTGCCGTGTGAACGACGTAGCGCGCACGGAAATACTCCGTCACGTACTTGGCTATTTCGGCGTCGTCCGAGACTACGAGTATCGACTCGCGCGGCGTCGGCTCTCCGTCGGCATCGGAGGCCGCCTCCGTATCGGGCTCTTCGAGGAATAGGGTCACGTCGCCTATTTTCGAACTCTGCACCTCGTTCTGCGGCGCCAGCTCGTCGGGCCCGTAGACCGCTATGTCGTCGGGCAGCGACACGACGAACTCGCTGTACGTCGCCCCGTCGCTCTGCACCGTGACCTCGCCTTTGAGCATCTCCGTCAGACGCTTGACGATGGCCAGACCTATGCCGTTGCCCGATATCGACTCGTCGGTCTGGTAAAAACGGTCGAATATCCGCTCGCGCTCGCCGCGCGGGATGCCCGGGCCGCTGTCGCGCACGGCAATCCTGACCCTTCCGCCCGAGTGCGTGAGCGATACGCGTATCATTCCGCCGTCGGGCGTGAACTTGAAGGCATTCGACAGCAGATTGGTGACTATCATCTCGGTGAACATGCGGTCGACGGGCAGACGCTCGCCCTGAATCTCCGAGCTGAGTATGTAGTCCATGTCGCGGTTCTGGGCCGTCTCCTCGAACATCGCCACCACGCCGCCGACTATCGGGTCGAGCTCCTGCATGGCTATGCGCGTGCGGAACATTCCGAGCTCGGCCTTGCGGTAGCTCAGCAGCTGATTGACGATGTGAAGGAGCTTCATGCTGCTTCGGCGCACGTATTTCAGGCGCGAGGCCACGTACTTGTCCGTCGTGCCGTGCTCGCGGATATCTTCCAGCGGCGAGAGTATGAGCGTCAGCGGCGTGAGAAGCTCGTGCGCGAGATTGACGTAGAGTCGTATCTTCTCCTGACTGAGTTCGGCGATTTTACGGTTTTCGAGCCGTTCGATGTCGAGCTCCATCTTCATGCGCATGCGGCTCATGACGAAGTAGATTATGATGCCGACGAGTGCCGTGACAATCAGCGCGTAGACGAGCTTGGCCAGAGTCGTCTGCCACCACATGGGCAGTATGCGTATTTTGAGACGCGTCGTCTGGTCGCACCACAGTCCGTCGTTGTTCTGCGCACGGACGAGGAACGTGTAGAGACCCGGTTCGAGATTCGAGTACGTCGCTTCGCCCTGTTCGGTCGTGTACCACTCCTGGTCGAATCCGTCGAGACGGTAGGTGTAGGTGTTGCGTCCCGCGGCGAGAGGGTTCACGGCGACGAACTCTATGCCGAACAGATTGCACGACGACGGTATGCGCACCTCCTCTATTTCGTTCCGTTCGTCTCGGATTATGCGTATGCGCCCCTCGTCTCGCAGCACGGCCCGGTCGAATATGCTGAATCCGCGAATCTCTGTGCGCGGAGCGAACGGGTTGTCGGCGATATTGTGGGGGTCGAACATCGTAATGCCGTCGATACCGCCGAAGAGCAGCATCCCCGAACTGCTCTTGCAGTAGGAGTACGGATTGAACTGGTCGCCGCTCAGACCGTCGGCCCGAGTGTAGCTGCGCAAGGTGTTCTGCCGGCGGTCGAAACACGCGATGCCGCGATTGGTGCTTATCCACAGACGGTGCAGGTCGTCCTCGACGATGCCGTAGACCACGTCGTTCGGCAGTCCGTCGACCGTCGTAAAGCTATGGAACCTGCCGCTCTGGTTTTCGAATCGAGCCATTCCCCCCCCCTTCGTTCCGACCCATATGTTCTTGTCGCAGTC
>CAMWIG010000213.1 GCA_947174295.1 uncultured Alistipes sp.
AAAACCGCAGTGCATCAGCACTGCGGCGGTAGTTGAGCTACCTGGATTCGAACCAAGAATAACAGGACCAGAATCTGTTGTGTTACCATTACACCATAGCTCAGTGTCATTTTGACGATGCAAAAGTAGAACTTTATTTTACAATTACAAAGAAAAATCGAATATTTTTTTTAAATTTGTTTTATCCAAATTCGACGATTTTTTGAAACGAAAGCATAAATAACACAAAATAAACTACTTATGAACACAAAGCTAAGATTGATTCTCATGAACTTTCTGCAATTCGCAGTCTGGGGATCCTATTTGGTCTGCATCGGCAACTTCTTGGGCCGCGTAGGCCTGGGCGACTACATCTCGTGGTTCTACATCGCGCAGGGCGTCGTGTCGATATTCATGCCGGCCATCGTAGGCATGGTAGCCGACAAGTACATGCAGCCGCAGAGAGTGCTGGGACTCTCGCACCTCCTGGCCGGAGGGTTCATGCTGGGCGCCGCATGGCTCGGATACGAGGCCACGCAGCTCGCAGCGGCCGGCTCCGTAACGTCGATAGGCCCTATATTCACGCTCTACTGCCTGAGCGTGGCGTTCTACATGCCGACAATAGCGCTGTCGAACACCGTGGCGTTCTCGATTCTCAAAAGCCGCGGCTTCGACACGGTGAAGGACTTCCCGCCCATCCGCGTCTTCGGCACCGTGGGATTCATCGCATCCATGTGGTTCGTCAACTTCGCAGGGTTCGGTCTGGGGCAGGCCGCACAGTTCACCTACATGCAGCTCATCGTCTGCGGCGTGCTGGGTCTGCTGCTCGGCGCATATTCGTTCACTCTGCCCGAGTGCCCGCTCGACAAGTCGGGAGCCAACGACGGCAAAAGCATCGTCCAGCGTCTGGGATTCGACGCATTCGTACTCTTCCAACAGCGCAAGATGGCTCTGTTCTTCATCTTCTCGATGCTGCTCGGCGTATCGCTCCAAATCACCAACGGATACGCAACACCTTATATCAACAGCTTCGCAGCATCGTCGCGCAGCTGGTTCGCCGAGAACCCGACGCTGCTCGTCTCCGTGTCGCAAATATCCGAAGCACTGTGCATACTGCTGATTCCGTTCTTCCTCAAACGGTTCGGAATCAAAATCGTGATGCTCATGGCCATGTTCGCGTGGGTTATGCGATTCGGACTGTTCGGCACGGGCTCGACCGACAGCTTCATGGGAATAGCCGCACTGTTCCTCTCGTGCATCGTCTACGGCGTGGCGTTCGACTTCTTCAACGTCTCGGGCGCACTGTTCGTCGAGCAGGAGGCCGCCGCACCCATGCGTGCCGGCGCACAGGGTCTGTTCATGCTCATGACCAACGGCATCGGAGCCTCGGTCGGCACATGGATTGCCGGAAAAATCGTAAACCACTACTGCACGTGGAACAACGGCTACCTCGTAGCACGCGAGGGCGTCGCTGGCGGCTGGCAGGCGACATGGGGCATCTTCGCGGCCTATGCGTTCGTCGTAGCCCTGATGTTCGCCATAGTCTTCAAGTACAAGCACAATCCGCAGAAAGCCTGACGCACCGACGCTTCGCCACACAGAATACCCCGCCGATTCAAGTTCGGCGGGGTATTTCGATTTCAGTCCGTCGTCGGCACGTCCCGTGTCCGGTTTGGCAGTGCCGGGCTGTCGCTCGCACCAAACCGTGCAGCCGCGGTGCCGACAAAAAACATCCCGGGTCTCGAAGACCCGGGATGTTTCGTAAAGATTGAGTATGTCGAATTAGAATTCGAGCTTAGCCAGACGCTGGTAGCCGTTGTAACGCCACTTGGCGTTCTCCTCGGCTGCCTTGAAGAGCTCGCCTGCCTCGGTCGGGAATGCCTTTTGGAGCGAGGTGTAGCGAACCTCCTTCATCAGGAAGTCCTGGAACTTCGACCAGTCGGGCTCCTTCGAGTCGTAGACGAACGGGTTCTTGCCCTGCTCTTCGAGCTGCGGGTTGTAGTGCCACAGGTGCCAGTAACCGCACTCGACGGCCTGCTTGCCGATGGTCTGCGTGCGCGTCATGCCGCCCTTGATACCGTGGTTGATACACGGAGCGTAGGCGATGATGAGCGACGGACCGGGATAAGCCTCGGCCTCTTTGAGGACGTTGAGCAGCTGTGCCTGCGAAGCGCCGATCGAAACCTGAGCGACGTAAACATAACCGTAGGTCATGGCGATAGCGCCGATATCCTTCTTGCGGATGCGCTTGCCGCTCGAAGCGAACTTCGCAACGGCGCCCACCGGCGTAGCCTTCGACGACTGACCGCCCGTGTTGGAGTAAACCTCGGTGTCGACGATAAGGATGTTGACATCCATACCCGAAGCGAGTACGTGGTCTACACCGCCGAAGCCGATATCGTAGCCCCAGCCGTCACCGCCGATAATCCACTGCGACTTCTTGACGAGCCAGTCCTTGTGTTCGAGAATGGTCTTGCATGCGTCGCAGCCGCAAGCCTCCGCGAGAGGAAGCAGGCGAGCCGTAACCTCGGCCGACTTGGCCGACGAACCGCGGGCTGCAATCCACTCCTTCATGACACCCTTCAACTCCTCGGAGCAGCACTCGCACTCGGCGATAGCCTTCTCCATGGTGTGCTGGATACCGTCGCGGAGCTTCTCGATACCTACGTGCATACCCAAACCGAACTCGGCGTTATCCTCGAACAGGGAGTTGGCCCATGCGGGACCCTGGCCCTTGGCGTTGGTGCAGTAGGGGGTCGAAGGAGCCGAACCCGAGTAAATCGAGGTACAGCCCGTTGCGTTGGCAACCATCATCTTGTCGCCGAAGAGCTGGGTGATGGCCTTGATGTAGGGAGTCTCGCCGCAACCTGCGCAGGCGCCCGAGAACTCGAACAGAGGCTGTGCGAATTGGAGGTTCTTCACCGACTTGGTCTTGTCGACAACCTCCTTGTAGCCGACCTTCTCGGTGCAGTAGGTCCAGTTTGCGGCCTGCGACATCTGAGAGTCGAGCGGTTTCATGACGAGAGCCTTCTCCTTGGCGGGGCAGACGTCGACGCAGTTGTTGCAGCCCGTACAGTCGAGCGGCGACACCTGGATGCGGAACTTGTAGGCCTTGGTTTCGCCCAGACCCTGCTTCCACTCCACGCCCGAAGCGGCAGCCTCCTCCTCGGTAGCGAGGAACGGACGGATGGCAGCGTGGGGGCAGACGTATGCGCACTGGTTGCACTGGATACAGTTCTCGACCTTCCACTCGGGAACGTTCACGGCGATGCCGCGCTTCTCGTAAGCGGCCGTACCGTTATCCCACGTACCGTCCTCACGGCCGTTGAAGGCCGAAACGGGCAGGTCGTCGCCTTTCAGGGCGTTGATGGGGTCGACGATGTTGCGGACGAACTCGGGACGGGTCTCGTCTACCACCTTGGCGGCAGCCTTGACCTCGATGGATGCCCACTCGGCCGGAACCTCGATCTTCTCGACGGCGTTGCCACCGGCGTCGACCGCAGCGTAGTTCATGTTGACGATATCCTCACCCTTCTTTCCGTAGGATTTCAGGATGGCATGCTTCATCTCCTCGACTGCCTTCTCGAACGGAATGACGTTGGCGATCTTGAAGAATGCCGACTGCATGATGG
>CAMWIG010000214.1 GCA_947174295.1 uncultured Alistipes sp.
TCATTGAGGCGCCCTACCGCAACGTGAAGCTGTGGGTCGAGCTGTTGCAGACGTGCGCACCGGCCACGCGGCTTATGCTCGCAATGGACATCACGGCCCCGACCGAATATATCGTAACGCGCACAGTGGCCGAGTGGCGCAAGTGCGCCGCGCCCGATATGGCGAAGCGTCCGGCCATATTCGGCATTGGTATATAATTTGCGCTATATAGGTGGAAAATAGAGAAAAACAACGATTATATGGCAAAGGAACAACTTTATAATGAGGAAATTGGCGGCGACGATAACATCGCATCGGGCGATGGCGCTGCGACGTGCGGCGACGAGCCGTGTGCCAATGTGGCAGACGAAACCGCTGCGGCATCTGACACAATGACAGAGCCCGACGGCGAGGAGCAGCCCAAGGATGCTTCGGCCGAAGCGTCCGAGTGGCGCGACAAGTACGTGCGTCTGCACGCCGAGTTCGACAACTACCGCAAGCGCACGCTTCGCGAGAAGATGGATTTGGTGCAGAGCGGCGGCGCCGACGTGTTGAAGGCCATGCTGCCCGTGGTCGACGATGTGAACCGTGCGCTGGATGCCATGGAGAAGAGCGACGATGTCGCTGCGCTGCGCGACGGCGTGCGGCTCATCGCCATGAAGTTCGACGAGGTGCTCCGTTCGAAGGGCGTTACCGAAATCGAAGCCAAGGGGCAGGAGCTCGATGTCGACCGTCACGAGGCCGTGGCCAAGTTCGCCGCCGGCGAGGAGAACAAGGGCAAAATAATCGACGTCGTGCAGCGCGGATACATGCTCGGCGACAAGGTGCTCCGCTTCGCCAAGGTCGTCGTGGGCGATTAGCTCCGGCGGCTTCGATGCAATTGGTAATTATCAATGAGTAATGAGTAATTGCGGAGCTGCATTGCCGCTTCGACGAATCGGGCCGGATAAACCGATATGCAGGAATGCGCTGTTGAACGAATGGGCTGAGAGTTGCCGGGAATTCTTTGGCTTTTGACATTGCAGTCGAGATAGTGCTTCGGCAGAACCTGAAACAGCGAAGTGATGAACATTCGGTCAGGCAGAAAAGTACAGTAAAGTACAGTAAAGTACGGAAATATACGGAAGGTGCAACGACGTACAGAACTCTCGTACAGCGTACAGAACTCTCGTACAGAAAGTCCTCCCTTTGGAAAAGGGAGGATTTAGGAGGGAATGTAAGTGCTCCTCTTTTTTCTGCCGCATGAGGGTTGATTAGCGATATCGACCGAAGGAACAGACGCAGATAATACAGAAAGGCAACATCGACCGAGGCAGAAAAAAAGAGGATTTAGGCGGGAATTTAATAACCGTGTACCTTTTTTCTGCCGGCGAAAAGATAGAACATCGAACAAAGGATAAGAAAACACGATAGGTAAATTAGAGCCGTCGAATTATGGCAGAGAGGTACAGAAAGTCCTCCCTTTTCCAAAGGGAGGATTTAGGCGGGAATTTAATAACCGTGTACCTTTTTTCTGCCGGCGAAAAGATAGAACATCGAACAAAGGATAAGAAAACACGATAGGTAAATTAGAGCCGTCGAATTATGGCAGAGAGGTACAGAAAGTCCTCCCTTTTCCAAAGGGAGGATTTAGGCGGGAATTTAATAACCGTACCTTTTTTCTGCCGGCGCAAAGATAGAACATCGAACAAAGGATAAGAAAACACGATAGGTAAATTAGAGCCTATACATAACCATGGCAGAAAAAAGGGACTACTACGAAGTGCTTGGCGTGGAGAAGAACGCCAATGCCGACGAAATAAAGAAGGCATACCGCAAGGCTGCAATCAAATTCCACCCCGATAAGAATCCGGGCGACAAGGAGGCCGAGGAGAAGTTCAAGGAGGCGGCCGAGGCTTACGACGTGCTGTCGAACCCCGACAAGCGCGCCCGTTACGACCAGTTCGGACATGCCGGCATGAACGGCGGCGCCGGAGCCGGCGGTTTCGGCGGTTTCTCGGGCGGAGGTTTCTCCATGGAGGATATCTTCGCCAACTTCGGCGATATCTTCGGCGGGCACTTCTCGGGCTTCGGCGGATTCTCGGGCGGAGGTCGCGGCGGCCAGCGCGTCAACCGCGGCACGGACATCCGCGTGAAGGTGAAACTCACGTTGCAGGAGATTGCCAACGGCACGACCAAGAAGCTGAAAATCAACAAGACCGTAGCCTGCGACAAGTGCGGCGGCTCGGGTGCCAAGGACGCGTCGTCCTACTCGACATGCTCGACATGCGGCGGCTCGGGAGTCGTTACGCGTGTCGAGAACACATTCTTCGGCCGCATGCAGACTCAGGGCGTCTGCCCGACCTGCGGCGGCGAGGGCAAGGTCATCACCGCGCCGTGCGACAAGTGCAAGGGCGAGGGCACGATGCGCGGCGACGAGGTGGTCGAAATCAAGATTCCTGCCGGCGTGGGCGAGGGTATGGCCCTCACCGTCACCGGCAAGGGCAACGCCGCACGCCACGGAGGCGTGAACGGCGACTTGCAGGTCGTAATCGAGGAGGAGCACGACCCGCAGCTCGTGCGCGACGGCAACGATTTGATACACAATCTCAATATTACCGTCACGACCGCCATCCTCGGCGGTACTGTCGAGGTTCCGACCGTCGACGGCAAGGCCAAAATCAAGATTGCCCCGGGTACGCACGCCGGCAAGGTGCTGCGTCTGCGCGACAAGGGTCTGCCCGACGTGAACGGCTACGGCCGCGGCGATATTCTGGTCGTCGTCGACATAACGATTCCCTCGAAGCTCAACTCGGAGGAGAAGCGTCTCGTCGAGCAGCTCTCGTCGATGCCCGACTTTTCGAAGGCCGAGTCCGTCGAGCGGCAGAACATATTCGAGCGCATGCGCAATTTCTTCCGTTAGAGATAGCCCTTTTTCGAGGAAAAGTCGTATATTTGGCAAAAACATCGACGCTTATGTTGTTTTCACCCTATAAGAAACACGCAAACAGGTTCAGCTACACGCCCCGCTATTTCGACCCCGAGAAGGAGGCGCGCGAGCAGCGGCGTGCCGAGTTGTGCGGCACGACGTCGGAGGACGCAGGCCGCGAGTATGTCCCGGGGCAGTACCTCCGCACCCAGCGCGAAGCCCGTTCGGCCCGCCGTGCCAACGAACGCAGCGGCGGCAACCGCATGCGCGTGTGGATTATGTTCGGTCTGGCGTTGATAATGATGCTGTTCCTTTACCGGGCGTTCCCGACTATCGTGGCGGCGTTTTCCGGCAAGTCGCAACCGGCCTCTGCCGCTGTCGAGGAGGAGTTCGACCCCTACGCACCGATAGTCATAGTCCCCAACGACCACAACGCAAACGAATAACGCAAGATGTCCGACCGAATCAAACTTCTGCCCGACGTCGTCGCCAACCAGATTGCGGCAGGCGAGGTGGTGAACCGCCCCGCCTCGGTCATCAAGGAGATGATGGAGAACGCTATCGACGCCGGTGCGACCTCCGTAACGGTCAATTTCCGCGACGGCGGCCGCGACCTGATACAGATTGTCGACAACGGCTGCGGCATGTCGCCGATCGACGCGCGCATGGCTTTCGACCGCCACGCTAC
>CAMWIG010000215.1 GCA_947174295.1 uncultured Alistipes sp.
ATCCATACGTTACGAATAGAACAATGAAACCATACGATACAGACCAATCCAAAACCGAACAGGTGCGCGACATGTTCGACCGCATCGCACCGACATACGACACGCTGAATCACACGCTGTCGCTCAATGTCGACCGCTGGTGGCGCCGCCGCACGGTCGACGTCGTCGAGCGGCTTCATCCGGCGCGCATCCTCGACATCGCCACGGGAACCGGCGACCTCGCCATAGCCATGGCTCATCGCATCCCCGGCGCACGCGTCACGGGCGTAGACCCCTCGGAGGGAATGCTCGATGTCGCCCGCCGCAAGGTCGCGGCCTGCGGACTCGACGAGCGCATAGGCTTCGTTACGGGGGCGGCCGAGGAGCTCGCGGCCGGCGACGCTTCGTTCGACGCGGCGACCGTGGCCTTCGGCGTGCGCAACTTCGGCGACATCGCAGCGGGACTGCGGCAGATTGCCCGCGCACTGCGCCGCGGAGGAAGCATCGTCGTGCTGGAATTTTCGACTCCCCCCAATCCGATAGTGCGGTGGGGCTACGGCATCTATTCGCACCGCATACTCCCCGCAATCGGCGGTCTGGTCTCGCGCGACCGCGCCGCCTATCGCTATCTTCCCGAGTCGGTCGACGAGTTTCCCGCCCCGGAGCGGTTTCTCGACATCATGCGCGAGGTCGGATTCGACGATTGTTCGGCGCGAAGTCTCAGCTTCGGCATAGCGCACATATATATCGGTGTGAAGAGATGAAAGCGCGTCGTCTGCTGTTGTCGCTCGTTGTGCTGCTGTCGCTTTGCACGTCGGTCTCATGCGGCCGGCAGATGCAGCGCCGCATCCGAATCGAGGGCGTGGAGTCGGTCGAGCGGCACGGATGGTCGGGCATCGACATCACGCTGCGCGTTCGCAACGACTCGCGGCGCGACCTTATGCTCGATAGCTGCACGGTGCATCTCTTCACGGCCGACGCACCGCATCGGCCCGCCGGCATCGGCACTCTCGAACTGCGCGGCGGCGCCGGCATCGCACGACGCACTGCCGGAAGCGTGCGACTGCGCATGAAGATGCGCATGGAGAGCCCCGCTGCGGCACAGGCTTTGTGGCGCAGACTCTCCGATGGACGAACCGACGGACTGCATCTTTCGGTCGACGCCGAGGTGCGTGCGGGCGGCCGTGCGCGAAGAATTTCGACCGAATTGTTGCCGTTGTCATCTATTTTTAGTATCTTTGGGGTATCGAACGAGGATTTTTCCGACTGTTTTAACGAATGAGAAAGTTCAGAAACATACTGCTGTTTGCCTGTGCGCTGCTGGTCATGCAGAGCGCCGCGGCACAGACTCCCGACGCATTCCGCCGCCGTCTGGCCGAACCTGCCGTCGACGAGGAGTCGGGCCGTGAGGCTCGCGTTACGGTAACCGAAACCGACGATGCCGCCCGCACGGTCGCCGCAGCTGCTGCCGGCAGCCGGCGCAGCGATCGTTTTCAGGGCTATCGTCTCGGCATATACTCCGACAACGGACAGGATGCGCACGGCAGCTCGCTCGCGGCCAAAAGTACTTTCGAGGCCAATTTCCCGGGTATAAACGTATATTGGGTCTACGACAATCCCTACTTCAAAGTCACTGCCGGCGACTGCCTGACCGAGGAGGAGGCCGTGATGCTGCTCGAACGCGTCCGCTCGCTCTTTCCCAAGGCCTACATCGTGCGGGCCGAGATGACTGCGGCGAACATCGTGCAGCCTGAGGTCGCAGAGTCCAACGAATCCACTGCTGCGGCAGAAGAGTAACCGGGAGCATTCGTCGATGAGCAGTTTACAATGAGAATTGGCAATCGCGCGGATTTGGAGCGGCGCTATCGCACCTCTTCGTCCGATGTCATCCGCGCGACGGTTTGTTTCTCATTACCGATTAATAATTACTATTTTTTTGATTCGCTCGACGCAATCAAAATAAGACCCGCCGGAGTTCGGGGCAGATGATTGGCCTTTATCCTAATGAATCGGGGAGGTGTTCTTAAAACCCCGTAAGGCTCCGCTCCGGCAGGTCGATTTTTTCAATCGGCGATTTCCAATGAGCAATTGGCAATCGCTCGGATTTGGAGCGGCGGCATCGGCTTCCTTGTCCGATTTCCGTGCGGCGGGTTAATCGCTCATTACTAATTGCTCGTCGACACTCGCGCAGCTTCGCAGCACTCCTCCCATGTCGTATATCTCGATCGAGAAGAGCTCTGACGAGAGAATGTCGGTTCCGGGCTCTCGGCATCGAGCCTCGGCGTCGAGCAGCTGCCGGAACAACGGTACCGGCGTCTCCCGTCCCGGATGCTGAGTGCCGTACATTAGGAAGTCGTCGCGCGCGGCGACGTAGTAGAATAGTTTCGCCGCGAGGTAGTTCTTCTCGGCAGTGTCGCGCAGGGCCATGAACTCCACCCAGCTGCTTTCGGAGGCCGTACTCCTGTGCCGGGAGGGGACGTGGGCCGCTGCCCGGCGAAATACTTCGAATGTCGATACCGGGTCGTTGCGATGCGTGAAGAATATGAAGTGGCACCTCTGCACGAAATGCGCTAACACGTCGTCGCGCGTCTGCATCGAGAGGTCAGCGGCTACGTGACCGCATCTGTCTGCAACGGTAACATGATTTTTGCAATTCTGAATTATGCGACCCGCCGCGCCATAATGAAAGACGAGACGTGAAACCGACTTCAAGAAGTTAGAAGCCCGCAAAGCGGTTTGCGCATTACGTCATCGCAAGTCGTGGCAATCTGTTCAACTTAAAACACAGGAAACCCACGCCCGTCAAGTCGAGTGCCATGAAGATGTACTCCTTCCTATCGGGACGCGAACCGCGTCCCGATAGGAAAGAGTAGATTCCGGCAGCCGTTCAATCGCTCGTTGCCGATTACAGATTGCGGCAGGCCATCTTCGACAGACGGTCGGCGTGGCGGCCGCCCTCGAACTCGCCGTGCAGGAAGGCGTCGACGATTGCCACGGCCCGGTCGTTCTCGATGAAGCGGGCCGGAAGAACGAGGATGTTGGCGTCGTTGTGACGACGGGTGATGTCGGCGATTTCGGGCTCCCAGCACAATGCCGCGCGGATGCCCTGATGCTTGTTGAGTGTCATGGCCATTCCCTCGCCCGAGCCGCAGAGTCCGATGCCGAGGGGTACTTCGCCGCTCTCGACGGCCTCGGCCAGCTGGTGCGCGAAGTCGGGGTAGTCGACGCTCTCGGGGGAGTGCGTGCCGAAGTCGAGAACCTCGTAGCCCATGGCGTCGAGGTAACCCACCAGAAACTCTTTCATCTCGTAACCCGCATGGTCGCAGGCAAATCCTATTTTCTTGCTCATGATTGCGTTATTTTTTACAAAGATACGAATAAGTGAGCGCAAAAGCAAGTTTACTTGCATTTTGCCGAGCGCGAGTATCTTCGGCGCAGCCAAAGTACGAATAAGCCGAGAGAAAATAGCAAGCTTGCTTGCATTTTTTTCGAGGCGAAGTATCTTAGGCGAAGCCAAAGATACGAAGAAAATTGGATAAAGTAAGGTTATGGGGAGGAATAAGGTTAAGT
>CAMWIG010000216.1 GCA_947174295.1 uncultured Alistipes sp.
GCACAACGAGGAGTTCAAGAAACGCATCGGCATCGACCGCACGAAAGAGACCTACGGGTGCTACGTGCGTTCGTACTCAGCCACATATCGGCAGCCGAAGCGAGCAGGTATGCCTCCTCCATGTCGACGGGCGTCGAGGCGTTGCCCGTGTTCTTCTTGTAGATATAATCTCCGCCCGCGTCCTCGATCAGCCGCACGGCATAGCTCACGGCCGAGGGCATGAACCACGAATCGCCGTATGGCATGTTGAGCATGACAGACGGGGCGTCGAGGGCATTCTCCGCCACCCGCTGTTTCAGGGCGTTGTATCGGACGGGAATCTCCGCGAAAACCTTTTCGCCCTCCGACCGACAACCGACGACCTCCGAGAGGGCCACCATCCACTCGGCCTTACCCAACGGCGACTCTTCGAGGTAATCGCCTACGTACATGAACGGGATGCCCAGCTCGCGGAGCTTCGGCTCCATGCCGCTGGCACCGTTCACGCCGTAGAGCAGCACGAGGTCGGGATCGAGCGACAACAGCAATTCATAGTTGATATTCCCTTCGTAGCCTACGTCGCCGATGCGGTCGCGGCGCGCCTGAATGTCGGGATTGGAGATGTAGTCGATGCCCGATACGCCGACCACGCGGTCGACCTCGCCTATGGCGTCGAGCATGGCGATATGGGTCGAGGACATCGCCACGATACGTTCGGCATCGCCTTCAAGCAGCTGCCCCTCGAATCCCTCGGGAACGGTTTCGCCGTCACGGGCGATGAATAACTGTGCAGCGATACCATCTGCGCCTTGCCACGGGTTCGTGACGGTGAGCAGTACGCTCTGCCTGCCCTCGGCACCCTGAATGTCGAAGCCCGAGGCGTATTCGAGCATGTAGACCGGCTTGTCAAAATCTTCGAGCGAAACGCTCTTGCGACCACAGGCCGCGACGACTATCGCGCACAGAGCGACTACCGCCAACTGAATCCATCGTTTCATAGTTCTTTTATTCGTTTTCATTCGGTTCAAAAAAGGGGAAAACGGGGCTGTTCGTCCGTTTCCCCTCGATAGCATGGGCGAAAATCCGATTAAGTCGTTATGGCAAATAACACTCTGCAACTAATCTCTAATCAGTCTTTCGGCTTTCGTCCATACAAAACACCGCAGCGAATAATCTTTTACGAAGAAGGTTTGCAAAGGTTTCCGCGATGAAAAGGGACGCTGCCGTTATCTCTATCTCTTTTTACCCCATTTGGGCCGTATATCGAGGAATACCTCGAAATTCATGCGCGGCATGGGACGCGAGAGCACCGATTCGTACTCCTCGTTGAAAAGGTTCTTTACGGCTACCTTGACCGAGAAATCCGACCAATGCAGCGAAAAGAGTTTTTCCAGCGACACGTCGCTCATATAGTAGGGCAATACGCGCGAAATCTTGCTTTTCATGTCGTTGTCCGAGGTAGTGAAACGCTCGCTGTAATAGCACCACTTGTAAACGAGACGCCACGATCGGTACGACAATCGGCCTGTCGCCGAAGCGGAGTATTCGGGGACATAGACCAGCTGTTTGCCGATCGCCTTGTCGGCCCAGTCCACTGGGTCACCGTTGTTGATCGAGGGTGTCCACGAAAACGAGACGTCTGCGCCCAACTGCCAGTTCTTCGAGAGCCGCACCGTCGCATCGGCTTTCAGTTCGACGCCGTACGCGTGTACCTCCTTGACGTTCTTCGGCGTCCAGAAACCCTTGAACGTCGGCAGCCACACGATCCAGTCGTCGATATACGAGTCGAACCACGTCGCCGAACCGTTGAGCGAATAGATGCCCTCCTTACCCACGGCGAACGAAAATCCGGCGTCGTAGGTGAACCCCTGCTCCTTTTTCAGATCGGGATTGCCGCCCGGCAGGAAGTAGAGGTCGTTAAGCGTCGGAAAGCGATAGTTGCGCGATACGGAGGCTTTGACTACGATGCTGCCGCGTTTCGAGACCACATAGTCGGCGAAAAAGGCCGGAATGACGGGCGACCACTCCTCGCCGTACATCTCTTCGCGCAAGGCCACCGACACTCCCAACCGGTCGGTCGGCATCCACTTGGCCGAGGCATAGGCCGATACTTCAACGCGCCCCTTATCATATCCCACGACCACTTTCTTGTTATTTCCCTGCGACAACGACTGCGAATTGAGTTCGAGGACATTCTTGTCGCGG
Source organism: uncultured Alistipes sp. (assembly GCA_947174295.1). Taxonomy (GTDB): domain Bacteria; phylum Bacteroidota; class Bacteroidia; order Bacteroidales; family Rikenellaceae; genus Alistipes. The sequence continues at coordinate 2,185 of CAMWIG010000216.1, forward strand.
CTCTCCACGAAATGCTGGTGCACCGAGACATTCGCCATGAAGAGCCATTTCTTGCCGATGTAGTATTCACCCTCAGCCTGTCCGTACAACGTGTTTATCTTGCTGCGCGAGCGGATCATCTCCGCCATCGTGCCGTTGCCTTTGTCCTTCGAGAAATCGTAGCCCTGTCCCGTATGGATATAGCCGGCGCGCAAGCCTACTTTGTAGTTGCCGCGCAGCCGGTCCCACGACAGAATGCCGCGAAAGGTCTGCTCCGTCTGCTCGTTCACGTATTCGTCGTCCGAGCGGTGATCGACCGACAGCATCGGCACGCCGCGCTTCGAGTCGAGGAACCACGCCTGCAATCCGAAGCGGTCGCCGCGGCCGGTATTGTAGTACACCTCCTGCAAGATGTGAAAATCACGGAACGCACCGCATTTGTTGCGTTCGGTAGGATAGTAGGTGCCGACGATTTGGTGGTCATCGTCATAGATATTCATCTTCTTGTTGTAGTTCCTGTACTTGAAATCGTTGTCGGAAGATGAATAGACCGCACGGGTCGAGACCTGCCAATGCTTGTCGCCGTAAGTCAGGCGCAAAAATTCGTCGAACGTCTTGAACGACCCGACGCCCTGCACGTATTGCAACCCGAATCCGTCGGCTTCGGCGGGTTTCGTGGAGAGTTTCACGGCACCGCCCAGTCCGCCGCCCGTCTCGTTGACCGACGAGGTGCCGTGCAGCAGCGAGGCGTCGTCGATGAAGTAGGAGGGAATCATCGAAAAGTCGGTCATGCCGAGCATCGGCGAGTTGATGCGCATGCCGTTCCATGTTACCTGCGTATGCGAGGGCGACGTACCGCGGAACGCTACGGTCGAGAGCGAGGCGCGACCGTACTGCTTGACGAAGATCGAGGTATTGAACGTCAGCACGTCGGCCATCGAAAGGGCGATATTCTCTTTCAGCACCATCGAATCGAGTTTGGTCTGCTGCATACCGATTTCTTTCATCGGCCGCCGCGCCGTAACGTAAACCTCCGGAATCGGCTGGACGAACGACGGATTGTTGTTCCACCAGCCTTTGCCCGATCTTGCGGGCGGTTGCCCGTCGCTCTTCGACTTTTCCTGCGCGAAGCCGGAGAATCCGAGAAGCAAGGCGAATAGGAATGCCGTCAGTTTCTTCATAAGGAAAGTAAACCGCCTACGGCCCGTAAAGGTCGCAGACGGTTTTCGAAATGGTTATTCTTTCTTGTATTTTCCGTTCTTCATGTCCTGCCATGTCGGACTATAGGAACAATCCTCGTGGACGAACCATGTTTCGTCCGATAATTGTCCGACAACAGGTGCAAAGGCACTGAAATCCGTAACCGAACACCCTTCGATATG
>CAMWIG010000217.1 GCA_947174295.1 uncultured Alistipes sp.
AGTCTATGCCGATTGCGGGGTCGTTCCACGCTATCGCCCCCTCGGCATGCGGAGCATAGGGATTGTCGCACTTGTACTGGAACACGGCCGCAGGGCTGAGCACCGAGAAGCCGTGGGCGAATCCGCGCGGAATGAAGAGCTGGCGGTGGTTTTCGGCCGAAAGCTCCACGGCGACATACCGGCCGAACGTGGGCGAACCGCGACGGATGTCGACGGCGACATCGAGCACCGTGCCTTCGACCACGCGCACGAGTTTCGACTGCGCATGCTTGCCCAGCTGGAAATGCAGTCCGCGCAGCACGCCGAACTTCGATTTCGATTCATTGTCCTGCACGAAACGCACGGGGCGCACCTTCTCGTCGAACTCGCGCTGCGAGTAGCTCTCGAAGAAGTAGCCGCGTTCGTCGCCGAATACGCGCGGCTCGATGATTACAACTCCCTCTATGTCGGTCTTGATTACTTCCATGACGTATCAACGTTTCAATTCATCTATCACTTTCAGCAGATAGCGGCCGTACTGGTTCTTTATCATCGGCTGCGCCAGCTCGCGCAGTTTCTCCTCGGTTATCCAGCCGTTGCGGTAGGCTATCCCCTCCAAACATGCGATTTTCAGACCCTGGCGCTTCTCTATGACCTCGACGAATATCGAAGCCTCGGCCAGCGAATCGTGCGTACCAGTGTCGAGCCATGCGAAACCGCGCTCCATGGTCTGCACTTTCAGCTCGCCGTCGTGCAGGAAACGCTGGTTCACGGTCGTAATCTCCAACTCTCCGCGCGCCGAAGGCTTTATGTTTTTCGCCACCTCAACGACCTTGTTCGGATAGAAATAGAGCCCCACCACGGCATAGTTCGATTTGGGACACGACGGTTTCTCCTCGATGGAGAGACAGTTGCCCGCATCGTCGAACTCGGCCACGCCGTAACGCTCCGGGTCGTCGACCCAGTAGCCGAAGACCGTGGCCTTGTTCTGATGTTCGACTGTGTCGACGGCATCGCGCAGCATCTGCCCGAAACCGGCACCGTGGAATATGTTGTCGCCAAGAACCAGACACACCGAATCGTCGCCGATGAACTCCTCGCCTATTATGAATGCCTGCGCCAGCCCGTCGGGCGACGGCTGTTCGGCATAAGTGAATTTAACGCCGTAGTCCGAGCCGTCGCCGAGCAGGCGGCGAAAACCCGGCAAATCCTGCGGCGTGGATATTACGAGTATGTCGCGGATTCCGGCCTGCATGAGCGCCGAAATCGGATAGTAGACCATCGGTTTGTCGTAAATCGGCAAAAGCTGCTTGCTGACGCCTTTGGTTATCGGGTAGAGTCGGGTTCCCGAGCCGCCAGCCAATACGATTCCTTTCATAGCATGATATTTTAAGACAAATATACGAATAAGCGCGGGTAATGCCAAATTTATTTAAGCATTGCCGTCTTTCACAAGGATAACATTACCTGTTTGAATTGTTCCGCATAATTCCGCCTTGAAAAATTCTTCACGAAGTTTTGTCCGGCATCCAGCATCCGCCTCTTTTCCGAGTCGTTTAACGACAGATATTTGCGAATGGCTTCGTTCAAAGATTCGGCATTCCCCGGCGTATACTCGATGCAAGCATCGGGATGTATATAATCCTCGATTATAGGCAAGGGCGATACGATTAAAGGTTTTCTTAACACATATGCCTTCATCAAAGCGATTTGCCCTAACGATCTATTGTACTCCTTGGATAGAGGAATCAGAATCAAATCAGCAGAAGCGAATATCTTATCGTAATCATCTTTACTGACTTCATATTTCGCTTCTACATTATCGTGCCGAAATGGAATAGAGTCGTCCTTGCCTCCTACGACGACAAAATCGAGATTGTCGAATCGTTGAATTTCGTTTAATATATTCAGGTCTCTGTGCCTGCCGGGAACGACGACTTTCAACTTAGAATGCGGAATATCCGACGGCTCTTCGAAATGATCGTAGTAAAAATATCGGATGAAAGCAAAACGCGATTCGGAAATGTTAAATTTCTTTGCCAGATATTTGGTTTCGAAAGAGGAATGAACTATTGTTTTGTCCATCAACGACAACAACAGTTTAAAATACTTTTGTTTCAGGCAGCCTATTCTATTGGGCAAATAAAATTCATGCAAAATCAGACTTTGCTTTCTGATTATCGAAAATAACCCATACATTACGGCAAGATGATAATTCCGATAAAATACGACAGTATTATAATCACGCGCATTACGGCAAAGCCAGTTCAACTGTTTAATCGTCGACAGAGAGAGGAATGCAGGATTTATTTCATTAATAAACGAAATGGATTCGGACTTAATCGAATCATTCCAGTGCGGGTTAAGACATAGAATCTTCTTCATTTGAATTCATATATGATATTAATTCAGACTTTTCGATATTAATCGTTTGAATTGCAAGTGTACTTAAATTATCAGAAACACAAACACGAATGACGAACTGTCGTATTAATGCGTCCTTCTCGGCTTTTACCGGGAATCTATACAAATATGATTTTACATGATTTCTCAATCCTTCCCCTCTCGGAGCGGACTCGTTTATTCGGCGGTATGTCGTAACCGGCAGGTAATCTATGCGAAAATCCCCCCCCCGCGTACGGGAGAGGGATCATATGTCGAAATATGAAGTGTCTGCGTCATTATAACAGTGCAAAAATACGCATTTTTTCGCTAAGGACAAAATTTATGTCAAAAAAATCTCCGGCAGATATGACTACCTGCCGGAGATTCGACGTATGAACGAGAGCCTGCGCTACTCCACTTCAATCAGAATAGCATCCGTCTGCACGTTTTCGCCCTCCGATACGAGAATCTGCTTCACGGTACCGGCATAGTCGGTCGTGATGGAGTTCTCCATCTTCATGGCTTCGAGAATCAGCACCTCGTCGTCGACCTTCACCTTATCGCCTACCTTGACCTTGATTTCGAGAATCTTTCCGGGAAGCGGGGCGTTCACCGTGTTGCCGGTGACAGGCTCGGGCTGCTTCATGTCGGCCATCTTGGCGGCGACGGCGTCTTTCAGTTCGCCGGCCTTCTCCTTGATTTTGTCGACGAGAGCCTCGGCGCCGGCCTGCACCTTATCCACAACCTTGTCGACCTTGGCTTGGAGGCTCTTCTCGTAAGCGGCCTTCTTGGCGTTCGTCAGGTAGGTCTTGGCTACCAGCGGGAAGAGTTCGAGCAGCAGCACCTCCTTTTCATTGGCCGCCAGCTTCACGCCGCCCGCCTCGGGAAGTTCCGGGTTGGGCTGCATGCGGTATTTCGACATGTCGTAGGGAGTCTCCTCGCGCACGCCGCAAATCTTGAAGCGGAACTCGGGGTCGATCTCCACGGGAGTCTTTCCGTACTCGCCCTTGACCAGACCGACGAACTGCGAACTCTTGTTCGAATACATCGGTCGTCCGGCCTTCTCATCCAGAGCGCAGTTCACGGCCTGCGCACCCACAATCTGCGAGGTCGGCGTCACCAGCGGCGGCAGACCGGCCGACAGACGCACCGACG
>CAMWIG010000218.1 GCA_947174295.1 uncultured Alistipes sp.
CGGCATCCTCGCACGGCTGGCCGAAGGGCCGCTCGCAGGCAAGCGCATAATCATGACGGTGAGCCCCGTGCGGCACCTCGCCGACGGGCTGGACGGCAACTTTCTGAGCAAGGCGACGCTTCGCGTGGCCGTGGCCGAAGCTGCGGCGCGATGTCCCGGCGCGGAGTACTTCCCCGCCTACGAAATCGTGTGCGACGACCTGCGCGACTACCGTTTCTACGCCGACGACATGGTGCACCCCTCGGCGCAGGCCGTGGAGTACGTCTGGGAGAAGTTCTCGGCTGCCGCGCTCTCCGACGACGCGCGCGCTGCCGCAGCGCGGGTGCAGGCCCTGACCGCAGCTGCCGCACACCGGCCGCTGCACCCCGGCAGCGAGGCTCACAAGGAGTTCTGCCGCAGAACGATAGCCGCGATGGAGGCTATGCCGGAGGTGGATTTCGGGCAGGAACGCAAAAAATTATCGGACGATTTGCAAATTAATTCGTAAATTTGGCGTTCGATTACAAAAAACGATTCGTGAACATGAAAATTCGACATACCGTACTCCTCGCCGCCGCACTGCTCGCGACGACCGTCGGCTCGGCCAATCCTCCGCGGCTGGTGGTGAATATCGTCGTAAGCTCGATGCGGGCAGAAGACCTCGACCGTTACCGCGCCGGATTCGGCGAGGGGGGATTTCTGCGTCTGGCCTCGGGCGTGCGCTACACCTCGGGCGAGTACGACTACATGCAGACCACCACCCCCGTGTCGCTCGCGACGCTCTCGACGGGCGCGCTGCCATCGACGCACGGCGTGGTCTCCGACCACTGGTTCGACTACGTGGACAACCGCCGCATCGACCTGATAGTCGACCGCAGCGTCGCGGGATTCGGATACACGGGCATGGACGGCCGGTTCTCGCCGGCGAATCTTCTCGCTCCGACGCTCGGCGACGCTCTGTTCGCCGCATCGGCCGACAGCCGCACGGTGACCGTGGCACTCGAACCGTCGTCGGCAATCGTATTCGGCGGACAGCAGGGCGTGGCCTACTGGATGGAGCCCTCGCGAATCATGTGGTCGAGCTCCACGCACTACATGCTCAACCTCCCCGCGTGGGTCGAGGATTACAACCGCACGCGAATCAACGTCTCGCTGCTGAGCGACTCGTGGCCGCTGCTGCGCCGACCGTCGGTCTACGTCAACCGCCGGCGCGCGGTCGTCGAACTGCCCGCTGCGAAGCGCAACGAACAGCCGGCGATAAAGACAGTCGGCATTACGGCCGCCGTGACGCCCTACACGGGTTACGACCGCCTGCGCTACACCCCGGCAGGCAACGCCGCAGTGCTCGGCTTCGCCAAACAGCTGCTCACGAAGTACGCGCTCGGCGCCGACGCCGTGCCCGACGTGCTGAACATCGTGCTCGACGCCCCGCGCTTCATAGCCGAGTGCTACGGACCCGAGTCGCTCGAAGCCGAGGACATGTACTACCGTCTGGACGAGGAGCTGGCCGAGTTTCTGACATATCTGTTCGCTCAAATCAAGCCCGAGGAGACTCTCGTGGTGCTCACCTCCGACCACGGCACGAGCCCGTCGTTCGACGCCGCGCCGAAAGCCGCCGGACGAATCAATCTGTTGCAGTCGGAGGTCATCGTGAACGGATTCCTCAACGCCCGCCACGGCCAGGGCGACTGGGTAACATCGGTGCACGACCGCTCGATATGGCTCAACCGCGACATGATATACAACAAGGGCCTGAATCTTGCAGACGTGCAGGAGGAGGTCGCGGCGTTCGTCATGCAGTTCCGCGGCGTGTCGCACGCACTCTCGTCGGCCGCCATGCGCAGCAGCTACTTCGGCAACGGCTACGGAGCGAAGATGCAGAACGGATTCTACCCCCGCCGCTCGGGCGACGTGGTGCTGAACCTCATGCCCGGATGGACCGAAGAGAGCGACAGTCGCCGCTCCGACTCGGGGTCGATGTACGGATACGACACTCGCGTGCCGCTGCTGTTCTACGGCTGGTCGCTGCCGCAGAGGGTCGTCACGCGCCGCACCCCGATGACGTCGGTGGCGCCGACCGTGGCAGCCGTGCTCGGCATTCTGCCGCCGGCCGCGAGCGAGGGCGACACGCTCGAAGAGATAACAGGAATGAAGTAAACCATACCGAAAAAAGAGATGGACAGAATACAGGAAGAGATAATCGAGGAGTTTTCGATGTTCGACGATTGGCTCGACAGATACGACTATCTGATTCAGCTCAGCGACACGCTGCCGGCAATCGACGAGACGCACCGCACCGACCGCTACGTGATAGAGGGGTGTCAGTCGCGCGTGTGGGTCGACGCCGAGCTGCGCGACGGCAGGGTCTACTACGCAGCCGACAGCGACGCCATAATCACCAAGGGAATCATCGCCCTGCTCGTTCGCGTGCTGAACGGCCGCACGCCGCAGGAGATTCTCGACACCGAGCTCTACTTCATCGACCGAATAGGTCTGAGCGAAAACCTCTCGCCGACGCGCTCGAACGGGCTCGTGGCGATGATACGGCAGATGCGCATGTACGCTCTGGCATTTTCTACGAAAAACAGTTAAACGCATGACACCCGAAGAGATATTGAAGGTCGAACAGGACATTATCCTGACCTTGAAAAACATCTACGACCCCGAGATTCCAGTGAACATCTACGACCTCGGGCTGATATACGAAATAGACTACACGCCCGACCGCACGGCCGACATACGCATGACGCTCACGGCGCCCAACTGCCCGATGGCCGACATGCTGGTCGAGGACGTCAACACGCAGGTCGGCAAGGTCGACGGCGTGGATGCGGTGAACGTCATTCTGACGTTCGACCCCGTATGGGACAAGAGCATGATGTCGGAGGAGGCGCTGCTCGAACTGAACCTGCTCTGACGAGAACGCAACGATTTGAACAGCTTCCGAGATGGAGAGCCTCGAAGAGAGATACGCCCGCACGCTGCGTGCGCTCACCGCATCGCCCGGCCATCGGTTCTGCGCCGCCGAGCTGCGCAAACGCGCGCCAATAGACCGCACCGAGCTCTTCGAGAAGGCCTACGCCGAGCGGTTGGAGCTCAAACAGCGCGAACTGCGGAAGATATACGAAGCGTCGGACGAGAATTGGAGTCAGACGATATTCGTCATGTACCTGACAGTACTCGGCGACCACAAGAACCGCGAGGCCTTCACCGAGCTGGCCCGGCGGGTGGGATACAACCCCATACAGCACGAACGGGCGTCGCTGCTGTCGGTCGAAGCGCTGCTGCTCGGCACGTCGGGGCTGCTCGCGAACTACCCCGAGGACGACTACATCGTCCGCCTCAAAGAGGAGTTCGCGCATCTGGCGCACAAGTACGACATCGAACCGATGAGCCCCCGCCGGTGGGTGCTGCGCGAAATACGCCCCTACAATCACCCGGCCATACGGCTGGCGCAGGCCGCCGTGTTCCTCTCGGCCCACGAGTCGATAAGCAACCGCTGCCTGGGCCTCGAAACCCGCGACGCG
>CAMWIG010000219.1 GCA_947174295.1 uncultured Alistipes sp.
TCTGACTACTGGCGCACGCACGACACGCCCGGTTCGCAGAGCGAAAGCCGCCGCAAGAGCATCGGCCGCGACAAGGCGCTCGTCATAGGCATCAACATGGTGGCGCAGGTGCAGTTCGCCTACGGCCGCGCCATGGGGCGCGAGGATGCCTACGACCGTCTGACGACATTCATGACAAGTCTCGACGCCGAGGACAACGCCCTCGTCCGCGAATGGGTGCGCGACGGCTTCCGTCCCGAAAACGCCCAGGATTCGCAGGCGCTGCTGCAACTTTCGAAGATATACTGCCGCGAAAGGCGGTGCGAAAAGTGCCTTCTCGGACGCAAGATTCTCGAACTCGCCGTCAAAACCCACCCTGCCGAGGCAAAGTAACAGTCTGCGGAGTTGGCGGTTTGCAAAAAAAAAGCTATCTTTGACAGATTTATTACACAGCACAAAAATTTCAAAACGCAATATGGATATACTCGCAAGTATTATAAAGGCCGTATTCGGTTCCAAAGCCGACAAAGACCGCAAACAGGTCGAGCCTTACATCGAGAAGATCAAAGCCGTCTATCCCTCGATAGCGGCTCTGTCGAACGACGAGTTGCGCGCACGCTCGGCCGACATGATGAAGCGCATCGCCGACTTCATCGCCGCGGACGAAGCGCATATCGTCGAGCTCAAAGCCCGTCTGGAAGACGATGCCACGGCTCTCGACGAGAAGGAGCGCATATCGAAGGAGGTCGATGCGACGGTGAAGCTCATCGACGATAAAATCGAGCAGATACTCGACGAGCTTCTGCCCGAGGCGTTCGCCGTCATGAAGGACACGGCGCGCCGCTTCGCCGAGAACGATACGGTGGTGGTCACCGCCACGCAGTTCGACCGCAACCTCGCGGCCGACCCCGACCGCGACTTCGTGACCATCGACGGCGACAAGGCCGTCTACTCCACCCGCTGGACCGCCGGCGGCAACGACGTGAAGTGGGACATGGTGCACTACGACGTGCAGCTCTTCGGCGGCGTGGTGCTGCACAAGGGCAAAATCGCCGAGATGGCTACGGGCGAGGGCAAGACCCTCGTCGCGACGCTCCCCGTGTTCCTCAACGCACTTGCCCGCAAGGGTGTGCATCTGGTGACGGTCAACGACTATCTGGCCCGGCGCGACGCCGAGTGGATGGGCCCGATGTACATGTTCCACGGTCTGTCGGTCGACTGCATAGACCGCCACAAACCCAACTCCGAAGCGCGACGCCGCGCCTACATGGCCGACATCACTTTCGGAACCAACAACGAGTACGGCTTCGACTACCTGCGCGACAACATGGCCTCGTCGCCCGCCGACCTCGTGCAGCGCAAGCACCACTTCGCCATCGTCGACGAGGTCGACTCGGTGCTTATCGACGACGCCCGCACCCCGCTCATCATCTCGGGCCCCGTGCCCAAGGGCGAGGACCAGCTGTTCGAGCAGTACCGCCCGGCAATCGAGAATCTCTACAACCTGCAAAAGAACTTCGTGACCAACATTCTGGCCGAGTCGCGCAAGCTCATCGCCGAGGGCAACAACGCCGACGGCGGCATTCTGCTTCTGCGCGCCCACAAGGGTCTGCCGAAGTACAAGCCGCTAATCAAGTTCCTCTCCGAGACGGGCGTCAAGGCGCTGCTGCAAAAGACCGAGAACTTCTACATGCAGGACAACAGCCGCCGCATGCCCGAGATTACCGACGAGCTCTACTTCGTCATCGACGAGAAGCTCAACTCGGTAGAACTCACCGACAAGGGCCACGAGCAGCTGTCGCGCTACTTCAACGAGGACGGTTTCTTCGTACTGCCCGACATCGGAGCCGAGGTTGCCGAGCTCGAAAAGGCCGACCTCACCCCCGAGGAGAAGGCCGCGAAGCGCGACGAGGTAATCAACGACTACGCCGTGAAGTCCGAGCGCGTGCATACGGTCAACCAGCTGCTGAAAGCATACGCCATGTTCGAAAAGGACATCGAGTACGTGGTGATGGACAACAAGGTGAAAATCGTCGACGAGCAGACGGGCCGTATTCTCGACGGCCGCCGCTACTCCGACGGTCTGCATCAGGCCATCGAGGCCAAGGAGCGCGTCAAGGTCGAGGCCGCGACGCAGACTTTCGCCACCATCACGCTGCAAAACTACTTCCGCATGTACCACAAGCTGGCCGGCATGACCGGTACGGCCGAAACCGAGGCTTCGGAGTTTTGGAGCATCTACAAGCTCGACGTGGTGGTCATCCCCACGAACAAACCAATAGCCCGCGACGACCGCGAGGACGTGCTCTACAAGACCAAGCGCGAGAAGTACAACGCCGTAATCGACGAAATCGTGCGTCTGGTCAAGGAGGGGCGCCCGGTGCTCGTCGGCACCACGTCGGTCGAGATTTCGGAGCTTCTGAGCCGCATGCTGAAACTGCGCGGCATAAAGCATAACGTACTGAACGCCAAGCAGCACCAGCTCGAAGCGCAAATCGTTGCCGAGGCCGGACGTCCGGGTCAGGTGACCATAGCCACCAACATGGCGGGCCGCGGTACCGACATCAAGCTCACGCCCGAGGTGCGCGACGCGGGAGGTTTGGCCATCATCGGCACGGAGCGCCACGAGAGCCGCCGCGTCGACCGTCAGCTCCGAGGCCGCGCAGGCCGTCAGGGCGACCCGGGTTCGTCGCAGTTCTTCGTGTCGTGCGAGGACGACCTGCTGCGTCTGTTCGGTTCGGGCCGCATAGCCTCGATGATGGACCGCATGGGCGTCGAGGAGGGCGAGGCAATCACCGCCGGCATGATGTCGAAGGCCATCGAGCGCGCTCAGAAGAAGGTCGAGGAGAACAACTTCGGCATCCGCAAGCGCCTGCTCGAATACGACGACGTGATGAACTCGCAGCGCGAGGTGATATACACCCGCCGCCGCCATGCACTCTACGGCGAGCGCATCGAAATCGACCTGAACAACATCATGTACGACTACGCGGAGAACTTCGCCGCGGAGCACGAAGGAATCGACTTCGAGGAGTTCGGATTCGAGCTCATCCGCGAGGTGGGAATTCAACCGACGTTCGACGAGGCCGCATACAAGAAGTTCCGCCGCGAGGAGATGGTCGAGGCCATCGTCGCCGACCTCAAAGCCGCCTACGCGCGCCGCGCCAAGGCCGTGGCCGACACGGTGCGTCCCGTCATGACACGCATCTACGAGGACCGCAAGGACCAGCTCGACTCGAACATCTACTTCCCGCTCACCAACGGCAAGCTGGGATACAACGTGCCGGTTAACCTCCTTCGCTGCAAGGAGACCGACGGCGCGGAGATTTACAAGGTCTTCTCGAAAATAGTGATGTTCACCACCATCGACGACGCATGGCGCGAACATCTGCGCGAGATGGACGAGCTGCGCCAGAGCGTGCAGAACGCCACCTACGAGCAGAAAGACCCGCTGCTGATTT
>CAMWIG010000220.1 GCA_947174295.1 uncultured Alistipes sp.
CCGCTGCTGTAAATATCCGTCATGGCGCGGCCGCTCGGCCCCTGGCGGGAATCCGACGGGAAGGCGCCGCGAACAGGGTATGAGCCAGAAGACCTGCCTCTGCCGATACAAAACGAAGAGTCTGCGAGGGACGGACTCATTTGTATAACTTATTACTATATCCGTTTTTATGGACTATTCAGCAATCGCCATCATAAAACGTGATGGCAAAAGGGAGACTTTCTCTCTCGACAAAATCGTGCGCGCCATAACCAAGGCGTACCGCGCGGGAGGCATCCTCGGCGAGGAGCAGACCGTCGGCCGCATCGCAGCCGATGTCGCAGAAGCGATAGACAAGCCCGAGATTTCGGTCGAAGAGATTCAGGACATGGTCGAGACGCGGCTCATGGAGCACAATCCGTCGATAGCCAAACGATACATCATCTATCGCGAATGGCGCAATGTCGAGCGCGACCGCAAGTCGTCGATCAAGGGAGTCATGGACGGCATTGTTTCGGTCGAGCGCAACGACGTCAACCTGAGCAACGCCAACATGTCGTCGCACACGCCGGCGGGTCAGATGATGACCTTCGCCTCGGAGATAACCAAGGACTACGCGCTGAAATATCTGGTCGGCATACGACACGGCCGCGCGCACCGCGACGGAGATATTCACATCCACGATTTGGATTACTATCCGACCAAGACGACCACCTGCACGCAGTACGACCTGGGCGACATCTACGAACGCGGATTCGCCACCAAGAACGGCTCGGTGCGCACGCCCCAATCCATTCAGAGCTATGCGACGCTCGCGACAATCGTATTCCAGACCAACCAGAACGAGCAGCACGGCGGTCAGTCCATTCCGGCGTTCGACCGTTTCATGGCTCCGGGCGTTCTGAAATCGTTCCGCAAGCATCTGCGGTCCGACATACTCTTCCTCTGCGACATGGAGAGCAAACCCGTACCCGAAAAGTCGGCCCTGGACGAGAAAATCGCAGCCGTCATCGACTCCATAGACGCGACCGACAACCGACTGTCGGCACTCGGCGAAGAGCTTGCGGCCATGGGAGCGGAGTTCGCTGCCGACCAGCTCGCCAAAGTGTGGCGTCAGGCACACGAAGCCACGCGCCGCGACACGCATCAGGCAATGGAGGGATTCATCCACAATCTCAATACGATGCACTCGCGCGGCGGCAATCAGGTGGTGTTCAGTTCGATAAACTACGGCACCGACACTTCGGCCGAGGGACGCATGGTGATTCGCGAACTGCTGTCGTCGACAATCGAAGGCTTGGGCCACGGCGAAGTACCCGTATTCCCGATTCAGATTTTCAAAATCAAGAACGGCATCTCGTGGAGCGACGCCGACTACGAGAAGGCCGTGAAGGATTTCGACGGCGCCCTGGCCGGAAAATACGAGTTCGAAGCACCCAATTTCGACCTGCTGTTGGAGTCGTGCCGCACCACATCGGTGGCGCTCTTCCCCAACTTCATGTTCCTCGACGCTCCGTTCAACGTCAACGACAAGTGGCGCGCCGACGACCCCGACCGCTTCCGCTACGAAGTGGCGACCATGGGATGCCGCACCCGGGTATTCGAAAATCTGCACGGCGAGAAGTCGTCGTGGGGACGCGGCAACCTGTCGTTCACCTCGATGAACCTGCCGCGTCTGGCAATCGAAGCCATGCGCGAAGCGAGCGACATGATACCCGACGGAAACAAGCATGCCATCCGCAAGGAGGCTCGCGGGATATTCCTCGAATCGGTACGCAAGACCGCGACGATGATAGCCGAGCAGCTCTACGAACGCTATCAGTTCCAGCGCACGGCGCTCGCACGGCAGTTTCCGTTCATGATGTCGAACGACGTGTGGAAAGGCGGCGGCCGGCTCGAACCCAACCAGGAGGTAGGCGACGTTCTGCTCTCGGGCACACTCGGCATAGGCTTCATCGGCGGTCACAACGCCATGTATGCCATCTACGGCGAGAGCCACGCCATTTCGAAAGAGGCATGGCAGACTCTCTACGACGCCGTCATGGTCATGAACGGGGTGGTGGACGAGTACAAGGCCAAATACAATCTCAACTACTCCGTGCTGGCGACGCCGGCCGAGGGCCTGAGCGGCCGCTTCACTCGCATGGACCGCAAGCGCTACGGCATAATCGAGGGTGTCACCGACCGCGACTACTACGTGAACTCGTTCCACATCGACGTCAAGGAGCCGGTGTCGATAATCGAGAAAATCAAGCTCGAAGCGCCGTTCCCTGCCGTAACGCGCGGCGGACATATCACCTATGTCGAACTCGACGGCGAGGCGAAGAAGAATCCCGTGGCGATACTCAAAATCGTGAAGGCGATGAACGACGAGGGAATAGGCTACGGCTCGATAAACCACCCGGTGGACACCTGCCGCAAGTGCGGATTCCGCGGTGTGATATATTCGAAGTGCCCCGTATGCGGTTCTGACAACATATCGCTCATGCGACGCATTACGGGTTACCTCACGGGCAGTCTCGAATCGTGGAATTCGGCCAAACAGGCCGAAGAGCGCGACCGCGTGAAGCACCGCTAATCGAAAAGCCGGCCGACAGCAGTGAGAGTCATCGAGATATACCCGGAAACCGTCTCCGACGGATACGGCATACGCTATTCGATATATTTCGCAGGGTGCAGCCACCACTGCCCGGGATGCCACAACGCCCCGAGCCAAAACCCGGAAATAGGCGACTTGCTGACGGATCGCTTTTTCGACGTCATCTGCGATGAGATAAACTCCAACCCGCTGCTGGACGGAGTGACGCTCAGCGGCGGCGACCCGATGTATCGGGCCGACGAACTGCTGCCGTTCCTCGAACGGCTGAAAGAGCGCACGAGGCAGAACGTGTGGTGCTACACGGGCTATACGCTCGAAGAGTGTCAGGCCGACCCTATGCGCCGCGAGTGTCTTCGACATATCGACGTGCTGGTGGACGGACGCTTCGTCGAAGCGCTGCGCGACCCGAGGCTCGATTTTCGCGGCAGCTCCAATCAGCGCATCATCCGCCTGCGGGACGGACAGCCGGAAGAACCGATAGGGTAGCTACTTTCGGCGATGCGTGCCAGACCGATAATCCGCCGCAATCGCTGATACTTCATACAAACGACAGAGCCGATTCCGCAACGAATCGGCTCTGTCGTTTCATATGCGGCTTGCCCGTTTAAGGAATAAATTCTTTCCCGCTTAGATACTCCCGCTCGGCAAAATGCAAGTAAACTTGCTTTTGCGCTCACTTATTCGTATCTTTGTCCCTTACGAATAGATAAGATTATGAAAAACATACGCAACTTCTGCATCATTGCCCACATCGACCACGGAAAGAGTACGCTCGCCGACCGTCTGCTCGAAAAGACGAACACGCTCAACCAGCGCGAAATGCAGGCGCAGGTTCTCGACGACATGGACCTCG
>CAMWIG010000221.1 GCA_947174295.1 uncultured Alistipes sp.
AACTACTCCATATCCTACGTCAACAACGGCACCACGGGCTACCGCAAGAACGTCACGCAGACGCTCGGCTTCAACGGCAGCGTGACCATCACGCCCAAGACGAGTCTCACGCTGCAAGGCGGTTTCGACATCATGGAACGCAAGCTCACCACGTCGGCCATAACCATCACGCGCGACCTGCACTGCTGGCAGATGTCGTTCTCGTGGATTCCGTTCGGCTACCACCGCAGTTGGAGCTTCAACATCGGCGTGAAGGCCTCGTCGCTCGCCGACCTCAAATACGACAAGAGCCAGAGCATGTACGACAATCTCTACTAATGCGATTCGCCGCATTCAGAACAATCTTCCCGGTTTGTCGTTCCGTCGTTTCGTCTGCCATTTGCACCGACATACCGCACGGAGCGAAATATCCGACGGCATTCCGATTCGCAGGAAAACGGCAGAAGACAAAAATTCCCGCCGAAATTCGGCGGGAATCTTAATAAACAAGTATCGACTACTACTGCAACTTATACAAATTAGGCAGCTTATAGCCACTATTCAGTGTATAAAATCTAAAATATTGCGTACCATTCAGTTGCAACGTATAGCCTCCATTCGTAATCTTCATCCCGGAAGATGTATATTCAAATGTAAAGCTAACCGGACTTGTAGAAGTGCCACAGCTATTCTTACTTGCAGACAGATAGCTGCCATCCGCAAGTTTAATCGCACTGCCAGCAATCTCCACAGCACCAGCATTCGAAGTATCGTCCGACAGTATTTTATCATCCGTAATCGTCAAAGCCTCGGTGCTTGCTATCAAATCTTTGCCGGATACAGCGCCATGCGCTTTACTATCATTGAATACTATCAAATATTTGCCATCGGTAACATCTGCCGTATTTGTAACTTTGACATAATATTTCTCTACAACAATCTTATCCTGCGCAATTTCAATCGTCGCGGTCTTGCCGTTGGATACGGTCAGAGTAACAGCACCGGTGCGCGCGGCGCCGGTTTCGTTGGCCGAAGCCGTGAGTTTCAGCGACGCAGCCGTCTGTTCGTCTACGGTAATCCACTCGGGCGTCTCTACCTCGTAAGCGTCGGTATCGGTCAGAGCGACATCGAAGGTCCTGGTCTCGCCGGCGGCGGCAGGCGCCCACTCCGCAGGCTCGACCGAGACAGCGGGGTCTTCGACATCATCCGACTTGGCCTGCGATACGGCGACATCCTTGGCAGCATAAACCGTCTCGCCCTTGGCATAAGTCAGCTTGATAGCGGCAGTGCGCGCACCGCCGTCGTTGGCCGCAACCTCGAACCATACGGCATCCGTATCCACTTCGGAGATAGTAATCCAGTCCGCAGCATCGCCGTCGTAAACGACATCGGCCGTGACGGAAGCCCCCTCGACAGCGCCGGTACCGGCGATAGTGTATTCAAATACTGCGATATCATCGCCTGCGGCAGCAAATTCAGCCGGCTCGTCTACGACGATAATCGGTGCTGCGGGAGCCTGCACGAGCTCCACTTCGGCGCTGACGCCGTCGGCCTCGGACTGAATCGTGAGCACGGCCGTGCGCTCGGCGGTCAGGTCGGAGGCATCGACCATGAACGACACCTCGCCGGCCGACACTTCGATATCGTTCACCCACTCGGCATCGCACGAAGCCGTGACATCGCCCGCGAGGTTCGCAGCCTTGAACGGCACCGTCACAACATCCCCTGCCGCCGAAATATTCTGCACCTTGTCGGCATCCGCCACGGTAATCTTCGGGGCGGTGGACTCCTCGTAATAAACGGTAATGGACTTAATCGTAACCGAACCGCCTACAATATAGAGCTGGCTGTAATCGCCCTCCTCGACAACCATCTCGACCTCCGTCCGTGCCGTAGTCACAGCAGCTGCCTCGGCAACAGGATTAGCGGTTGAGTTTGACTCACTGAGATAGACTGCATTCTTAGAACCAGTGTAAAGTTGCAGCACAACCTTTCTAATGGCTCCTGGGAGTTCAGGAATACGAATATAGGAGTCACGAGTAGCCGTAGTATTAATACCTATTGCCGCCTTTTCGACACTGGTGCCCTGTTTATTCACCTCGCCACCAACCCATACGCCATAAGCATTCGTATAATCAGGCATCTTCTGATAACCGGTACCACTTATGCTTTGGACAATATTAAAGATATCCTCCTGCGTCAGCGTCGCCGTTTTAAGGTCGTCCGACGGCTTCTCGATCGGAGTGACGACACACGTCTCGTTGTCGGCAATTTTGACGGTCGACGTATTGAGATTGGTCGCAACCAGCGAAATCGGAGCTTTCAGCGTGCTGGTCTTGACGATGGTGTTCCTGTCGGTCTTGACGGTGAATACGAGTTTGTCGCCGGCCTCCATGGTCACGGGCGCCGTGACGGTCCAGATATTCAGCTCGCCGAGCGTGGGACGCGAGCCCTCGGGATAGGCGACAGTGACATAGTTGAACGACTGGTTGGCATAGAACGGGTTCGTCGAGGCATCCACGCGCTCGCCTTCGTTGTCGACGAAACGGCCCTTGGAGATGTCGAAATAGAAACGGCCCGTCAGACCCTTTTTGGCATTGCCGGCGCCCACTTCCAGAGCCACCTGCACGGACTCCACGACCTCGTCGTCGCTGACATCGGCCCGCGTATTGGTCACGGCATAGCGCGTAACAGCCATAATGCGTCCGAAATAGAACTCGGCAGTGACTATGCCGAAGTCCAAATCCTCCTGCGTCACTTCGAAGTCGCAGTCCTGCGAAACGAGAATGTCGGCGGCCGGATCGAACGATGCGGCAGTGGCAGCCTGCGACGATTTGAGCTCCATTTGCAGAACTCCGGCGTTGTTGTTGGCCTTATCGGAAATCTTGACTCCCAGCACTGACGATGCGGGAACGGCACCCTGCAATTTGAGTGAACCGGGAGCTGCGACATCGGTCACGAACATGAACGACGCCTGTCCCGACTCCTGCACATCGGCCAGCGCATTGGACTTGGTCTGCACACCGTTTACGAAGAGAGCCATCTCCTCGTCGCCCGACCACTTGATATTGTCGGTATCGAAAACCGTTCGGGTGGAAGATGCTACGACATTGATTTTAAGTCCCTGAGTCGACGAGGAATTGACGGTTTCGTCTTTCGAGCAGAAAGAGAGTGCCATTGCGGCTGCCGCAACGAACACGAATTCGAAAAGATTTTTCATGACGGCAGCGTTTCAGTCGAGTGCGAATTCATTGTTACTGCCGCCGCCGGAGAAAGCCGGGTCGCCCCAAACATCGTTGTAGTTAACATCGCCGGGGCTTTGGGCGAAACCTTGTTCAACAGAAACCTCTACGGTCTCTACTTCTGGAGCGAGGTATCGCAAATTCCCCCCGCCGCGGATTGTCGGAAGAAGGTCTGCATCATATGATTGTGTG
>CAMWIG010000222.1 GCA_947174295.1 uncultured Alistipes sp.
CGGCGTGAGCTATGCGCTGTGGGATTTGGCTGAGCGCTACGCCCCGAAGCTGCGCGATACGGTGGTCATGGAGACCGGAGGCATGAAGGGCCGGCGCGAGGAGCTGCCCAAGGAGGAGTTTCACCGCATACTGTGCGATGCGTTCGGCGTGGATGCCGTCCATTCGGAGTACGGCATGGCCGAGCTCACGTCGCAGGCCTACTCCGACGGGCGGGGCATATTCCGTGCGCCGTCGTGGATGAGAGTGCTCGTGCGCGATGTCAACGACCCGTTCTGCCGGCTTGCCGACGGTCAGCGCGGCGGGCTGGACATCATCGACCTGGCCAACCGCAGCTCGTGTGCGTTCATCTCCACGCAGGACGTGGGCCGCACGTTCGCCGACGGTTCGTTCGCGGTCGAGGGGCGAATCGACCGTAGCGAGACACGCGGCTGCAACCTGCTCGTGCAGTAGCTTTCAATATCGAATAATCAGTCATTTATGGAACAAATCGACTTTGTAATACTTTGGGTTGACGGAGCCGACCCCGATTGGCGGGAGGAGTTTCGCAAGGCGCGCATCGCCGAGAATGCCGACGCGTCGGAGATACGCTACCGCGACTGGCGCAATCTGAACTACTGGTTTCGCGCCGTCGACCGCTTCGCGCCGTGGGTGCGCCGCATACACTTCGTCACGTGGGGGCATCTGCCGTGGTGGCTCAATACGTCGCATCCCAAGCTGCACGTAGTGAACCATGCCGATTTCATACCGTCGGAGTTCCTGCCGACGTTCAACTCCAACGCCATAGAGCTCAACCTGCACCGCATCGAGGGGCTCGCCGAGCGGTTCGTGCTCTTCAACGACGACACCTTTCTCGGCCGGTCGTGTTCGCCCGGCGACTTCTTCCGTGGCGGGGTGCCGTGCGACATCGCGCGGCTGAGCATCATCGAGCCGTCGGCCATAGGCCATATCGTGCAGAACGACATGATGCTCATCAACGACCTGCACTCCAAACGCCGGAGCGTGCGCGAAAATCCCGGCAAGTGGTTTTCGCCGCGATACGGTGTGCCTAACCTCTTGAAGACGCTCACGCTGATGCCCTGGCGGGCATTCTCGGGTCTGCTCGACACGCACATGCCGCAGCCCTACCTGCGCAGTTCGTTCGAGCGGGCGTGGAGTCTCTGGGGTGCGGAGCTGCGCGAGACGTGCCGCCATCGCACGCGCAATCTCGCCGACCTGTCGCACTGGCTCATACGTTACGACGCACTCGCACGCGGCGAGTTCTCGCCCCACGGCATGTCGGACTGCCGCCTGATGACGATCTCCGACCAGACGGCCGACGAGATATGCCGCGATGTCGAGGCAGGCCGCTGGCGGATGTTCTGCATCAACGACAGCGAGCGCATCTCCGACTTCGAGTCGCAGAGCTCGAAGCTGTGCGCCGCCTTCGACAGAATCCTGCCACTGAAATCGGCCTATGAGGTGTGACGAGATATCGGTCGTGATTCCGCTCTACAACAAGGAGCGCGAGATTGCCGCCGCCCTGGCTTCGGTGCTGGCACAGACCGAGCCGCCGCGCGAAATTATCGTCGTGGACGACGGCTCGACCGACCGCAGCGCCGCCATCGTCGCAGCCTTCACCTCGCCGCTTCTGCGGCTCATACGTCAGCCGAATGCCGGCGTGAGCGCCGCACGCAACCGTGCCATCGCCGAGGCTGAGGGCGAGTGGGTGGCGCTGCTCGACGGCGACGACGAGTGGGACCCGCGGTTTTTGGAGAAGGTGTCGCTGCTGTCGGCCGAATGTCCGGGGTGCAAGGCCTACGGCACGGGATTCTACGTGCGCGACGAATCGGGTGCACTCACCCGCGGCGATTTTCCGCGGCGGAGAGGCCGCACCGACTACTTCGCCGAGGCCATGCGGCGCTACGTGCTCATTCCGTCGGCGGCCGTGCTGCACCGCCCGACGGTGCTGTCGCTCGGCGGTTTCCCCGAGGGGATGAAGCTCGGCGAGGACCAATATCTCTGGACGAAGCTCGCCCGCACGGCCGATGTCGGATTCCTTCCCGAACCGCTTGTGACCTATTCGCGTGCCGCCGACAACCGCTCGGCGGCGATATACACTCCCGAGCGGACGCGATTCTCGTTCGAAGACCTCTACGACGTCTCGGCCAGCGACGAATCGAACGAGTACGTGGCCCGCGCAGCCATCGGAAAGGCCCTTACCGTGTGTGTCAAGGGCGGGACCGAGGAGGCGCGCCGCACGGCCCGCTTCTTCGGGTGGACGCGTCGCAACCGCTTCGCCCTGTGGAAGCTGCGACTTCTGAATATGCTGCCCGCCGCATGGCGTCCGGCAGTGATGTCGTGCTACAACTCTCTCGCATGGCGTCTCGCGAAGAGAGGACTCTGAGCCCTTATTCGCCCTTCGACGCCGATTGCACCGCGCAGGTCAGCAGCTCCGAGACGGGCATGGCGAGCCAGATGCCGGCCGTGCCTGCCGCGAGCGGCATCAGCACGAAGCTCGGTATCAGCAGAATCAGACCGCGAAGCAGTGCGAAGATGGTCGCGTGCCGTGCGCGTTCCAGACTCTGAAAGTAGCCTATCGCCGTGAGATTGACGACGAAAGGTATGAATCCTACCGAAAAATACGGAAAACCCTCCGCGGCGATGCGCGCCGACTCGTTGTCGGCAGGCAGAAACAGACCTGCGAGCTCACGGGGGAAGAGGCAGAACGCCGCCGTGGAGACGGCTCCGCACACGACGGCCGTCGCCAAGGCTATGTGGCGTGCCGAACGCACGCGCTCGTCGTTGCCGGCGCCGAAGTTGTAGCTCACGATAGGCTGGGCCGACTGCGCTATGGCGTTGCCGACCATGAATGCGAACGGCAGGTAGTAGCAGGCTATTCCGAAGGCGCCTACGCCCTGGTCGCCGAGATAGTGCATGAACGTGAGGTTGCCGCAGAACATCAGTATGGCGAGCGTCGCCTCGCCCAGCATGGCCGAGAAGCCTATGCGGCAGTGATAGGCGATGTTGCGCAGCGAGAGCCGGAGACTCTTCATGCTGCGTTTTATCGGATGCAGTCTCAGCGTGCGGGCGTAGAGAGTCAGGTAGACCATCACTATTGCGCCGCCGGCGAGCTGTGCGAGCGACGATGCCGCCGCGGCTCCCGCCACGCCCCATCCGAGCGGGAAGATGAACAGATAGTCCAGCACTACGTTCACTGCCGCCGACACGACGGAGCACCACATGGCCAGTCGCGGTGCGCCGTCGAGCCGGATGACGAAGAGTCCGACGGTAATCCACATCTGCAACGGCAGCGCCGGCACGAACCACACCATGTAGTCGGTCACCAGCGGAAGCAGGCGGCGCGACGAGCCGAGAAGAAGCCCGGCGTGTTCGGGGGCTGCGGCGATGACGGCGGCCGGCAGCGCCGCAGCC
>CAMWIG010000223.1 GCA_947174295.1 uncultured Alistipes sp.
CGCCCAAGGAGTACATGGAGCGCTCGCACTCCGACCGCGACGACACGCCCGAAACGGAGTGATGTCCGCCGCATCGTCGGCCGGGCGGACGATGTTTTTTTCGGGGCCAGGTATCCGTGCGTTTCGAAATTTTTCGTATATTCGTCGAAGCATAAACCGACGAAAAGAACGAAAAGATGGTCAACAACGCAAAGAACCGCGACGGCGCATTCCGTTTCATGCAGCACCGCATACACAAAATACTGCTCGTGTGTTGCAGCTACGACGGCTACATACTCGAAGAGGACGGGCGCATAGAGTCGCAGATAAATCAGGAGTATCTGGAACTGAACATGTCCAACCCTCCGTCGTTCACGCGCGTGAGCTCGACGGTCGAGGCGCTGGAACTGCTCGCGCACGACCCGTCGTTCGACTTCATCCTGACGATGTACAACGTCGGCGAGCTGGACGTCTTCTCGTTCGGCCGCCGCGTGAAGGAGCTCTACCCCCATATTCCCGTGGCGCTGCTGACCAGCTTTTCGAAGGACATCTACCGCCGCATCGAGGAGCAGGATCGCTCGGGCATCGACAACATCTTCTGCTGGCACGGTAACACCGACCTCATCATCGCCATCATCAAGCTCATGGAGGACAAGATGAACGCCGAACGCGACATCACGGACGGCGGCGTGCAGGCCATTCTGCTGGTCGAGGACTCCATACGCTTCTACTCGACCTATCTGCCCGAGCTTTACAAGCTCCTGCTGCGGCAGAACACCGAGTTTCTGAAAGACGCCTTCAACGAGCAGCAGCAGATTCTGCGCAAGCGCGCCCGTCCGAAG
This sequence comes from uncultured Alistipes sp., assembly GCA_947174295.1. Taxonomy (GTDB): domain Bacteria; phylum Bacteroidota; class Bacteroidia; order Bacteroidales; family Rikenellaceae; genus Alistipes. Next base: position 822 of record CAMWIG010000223.1, read on the forward strand.
GTGCTGCTCGCGACGAACTACGAGGATGCGGCCGGCTACTACGAGCGCTACAAGAACAACCTGCTGGGCGTAATCTCCGACGTGGGCTTCGTGCTGCACAAGGACGACGACCCGCGCGACGAGCGTCTCGACGCCGGCATCGAGCTCTGCCGCATGATAAAGGCCGACAATCCGCTGATGCCGATTCTGTTGCAGTCGTCGCAGACCGACTACGCCGCGGCGGCGCGCGAGCTGGGCGCGGGCTTCATCGCCAAGAACTCCAAGACGCTGCTCACTCGCATGAGCGACTACATCGAGCGCGAGTTCGCATTCGGCGACTTCCGATTCAAGGACCTGCGCACGGGAGCCGAGATAGGCCGCGCCAAGGACCTGTTGCAGATGCAGCAGGCCATAGCCTCGATTCCCGAGGAGGTGTTCGAGTACCACACCTCGCAGAATCACCTTTCGAAGTGGCTCTACGCACGCGGACTCTTTCCGCTGGCTCAGGCGATACGCCGCATCAACAAGAGCCACTTCTCCACGGTCGCCGCACACCGTCAGGCGCTCGTCGACCTCATCCGCGACTACCGCACCATGCTCGGCCAGGGCGTCGTGGCGCGGTTCGACGCCGCGACATACAGCGACGCCATAGGATTCGCACGCATAGGCGACGGCTCGCTCGGCGGCAAGGCCCGCGGACTGGCGTTCATGAACAGCATGCTCGTCAAGTACCGCGAGTACGACAAGTACGAGGGCGTGCGCATCACCATTCCCCGGTCGGCGGTCATCGCCACGGCCTACTTCGACGAGTTCATACGCATGAACGGTCTGGAATACGTCATCATGCAGGATCTGCGCGACGAGGAGATTATCTCGGAGTTCGTCGCGTCGACCCTTCCCGCCGCACTGCACGAGGAGCTGCGCAGCTTCATACGCACCGTGCGCACGCCGCTGGCCGTGCGCAGCTCATCGAAACTGGAAGACTCGCACTACCAGCCCTTCGCCGGCATATACTCCACCTACATGATTCCACACACGGACAACGAAGACCAGATGCTGCGTCTGGTCGAGCGCGCCGTGAAGAGCGTCTACGCGTCGGTCTACTTCGCCGCGTCGCGCGCCTACATACAGTCGTCGCAGAACCTCATCTCGGAGGAGAAGATGGCCGTCATCCTGCAAGAGGTGTGCGGCACGGAGCAGGAGGGCTACTACATGCCCACGCTGTCGGGCGTCGCGCGTTCGATAAACTACTACCCGCTGGGCGACGAGCGGGCCGAGGACGGCGTGTGCAACATCGCCATGGGACTCGGAAAACTCATCGTCGACGGCGGGCAGAGCCTGCGCTTCTCGCCCCGCTTCCCGCAGAAGGTGCTCCAAACCTCGACTCCCGAGCTCGCCCTCCGCGACACGCAGCACGAGGTCTTCGCACTGAGTCTCAATCCCGAGGCGTTCCGCACGTCGATAGACGACGCGGTGAACCTGCGCAGCTTCAAGCTCACCGAAATCGGAGCGTTCCGCCAGACGGACTACGTGGCCTCGACATGGAACATGGCCGAGGGACGCATCTCCGACTACCCCGGCGAGCGCGGCCGCAAGGTCATAACCTTCAACAACATATTGAAGTACGGCACCTTCCCGCTGGCCGACATCGTGGCCGACATACTGCGCATCGGCGCCGAGGAGATGCGCTGCCCCGTCGAAGTGGAATTCGCCGTGAACATGGACGTCGCGGCCGGGCAGCCAAAGGTGTTCAATCTGTTGCAGATACGCCCCATCATCGACAATCAGGACAACCGCCCCGTCGACTGGTCGTCGATCGGCACGGACGACGCGCTGATTTTCTCGGACAACGCACTCGGCATAGGCACCATGACCGACATCGCCGACATAATCTACATCAAGCCGCAGATGTTTTCGTCGATGGTCACCCACAGCATCGCCGACGAACTTCTCGACCTCAACGCCCGCATGCGCGAGGCCGGACGCGGCTACATACTCGTCGGCGCGGGCCGCTGGGGCTCGTCGGACCCCTACCTCGGCGTGCCGGTCAAGTGGACCCACATATCCGAAGCGCGCGCGATAGCGGAGTGCGCCCTGCCCCACTTCAACGTCGAGCCGAGCCAAGGCACGCACTTCTTCCAGAACGTCACGTCGCTCGGCGTGGGCTACATGACCATCGACGAGCAGCACGGCCACGGCTTCTGCCGCACCGACGCACTCGATGCGATGCCGGCCGAATGGGAGGGCGACTACCTGCGTCTGGTGCATTTCGACCGTCAGTTGGAGGTCTGCATCGACGGCCGCACGGGCAAGGGTGTGGTAAAAACAGTCGAAGAGTAACGATTTTTCATAAATTTCGGCACCGGGAGTTACAATCATTTATAAAAAATACTATATTTGTATATAGGATATTATAGAAAATAGCGTGGCACTGCCGCACCAAGTCCCATGCCGAGGCGGGGATTCAGGGGGTAGGTAAAGTCTGAAAACACGTTCACAAGAACGTGAGACCGAAGCCCGCAAAAAGAACATACATGACAAAAGCATAAGAACAATTAGCCTAAGACCCGCGGCAACGAGACTCTGACGCCGAAGGCGGCACTACGC
>CAMWIG010000224.1 GCA_947174295.1 uncultured Alistipes sp.
CCCCCCCCCCCCCCCCCCCCCCTTTTTTGTTTCAAGCAGCAGACGGCATACGCCATCCTGCCTAGGCTCGTGGGCTCGGGAGATGTGGATACGAGACAGGAGCGGCGGCGGGCCTACCAGGTCAACTGCCGTCTGGAAAACCTCGGCGGCGAGCTCAACGCCTTCACCACCAAGGAGGACACGACGATTCACGCCACGACGCTGCGCGGCGACTTCGCCAAGGCGGTGGAGCTCATCGCCGACGTGGCGTTCCGCTCGACATTCCCCGACCGCGAGATAGACAAGGAGCGCGAGGTGATATGCGACGAGATTAACACCTACAAGGACTCGCCGGCCGACATGATTTACGACACGTTCGAGGACATGCTCTTCGCCGGGTCGGAGCTCGGACACAACATCTTGGGGCGCAAGAAGTCGATAGCCCGCTACGACGGCGACGCTATACGCGCCTTCCGCTCGCGCACGCACACAACCGACCAGATGGTCTTCTCGTCGATAGGCAACCTCTCGCCGCGGGCCGTCGAAAACATCGTCGCACGTCACTTCGCCGACATGCCGTCGACAAGCCGCGCATTCGCACGCACGGCACCTGCCGGCATCGAGCCGTTCGAGCAGAGCGTCGCGAAGCACACCCACCAGACGCACTGCATCATAGGCTGCCGCGCCTACGGAATCCGCGACCCGCGGCGGCTGCCGCTGTCGCTGCTGGTGAACATCCTCGGAGGGCCGTGCGCCAACTCGCGGCTCAACGTGACGGTGCGCGAAAAGTACGGGCTCTCGTACAACATCGAGTCGACCTACACGCCTTACGGCGACACGGGCATCGTAGCCGTCTATTTCAGCTCCGACCACTGCAACGCCGACCGCTGCGCGGAGCTCATAGCGGCCGAGATGGAGCAGCTGCGCACGGCGCCGCTCTCGGCCCGCCACCTCTCGATGGCAAAAAAACAGTTCATCGCCCAGCTCGCCATCTCGATGGAGAGCAACGAGGGCTACATGCTCGGCGCGGGCAAGAGTTTTCTCACGCACGACTCGGTGGACACCATGGAGGAGGTCTACCGCAAGATAAACGCCGTGACGGCCGAGGAGATAATGCGCACGGCCGACGAGGTGCTCTCTCGAACGTCAAAACTCATTTACAAATAACCATACGAAAGATGAAACCCGAAATTACGATTGTTGTTCTGAACGACTTCGCCGACTGGGAAGCCGCATTTCTCACCACGGCGCTCCGCGGAGGTCTATACCCCGGCGACGAGGGGCGTTTCGAGGGGCGATACATGACTCCCGACGGCCGGGCCGTAGAATCGCTCGGCGGAATGCGTGTCCAGGCCGACTGCGACGCATCGGCTCTGCCCGACGGCTGCGCGGGCGTGGTACTGGTCGGCGGTCTGAGCTGGCAGAGCCCCGAAGCGGAGCTCATCGTCCCGATAGTCGGGGAGGCACGGCGCCGCAATATCCCCGTCGGAGGAATATGCAACGCGACGCTCTTCCTGGCGGCGCACGGATTTCTCGACTCGGTGCGCCACACGGGCAACACGGTCGAGGCAATGCGGCAGTGGGGCGGCGACCGCTACCGCGGCGAGGCCCTCTACGAGGAGCGGCAGGCCGTATGCGACGGCGGCGTGGTGACGGCCAACGGCTCGGCCCATCTCGAATTCACCCGCGAATATCTGCGTCTTCTCCTGCCTGCGCAGCACGAGCAGATAGAGGGGTGGTACATGTTCTACAAAAACGGATTCTACAAGCGATAGACCATGGATGCACTGGAACGATACGTCGAAAAGCACACCTCGCCCGAGGATGAGCTTCTGCACGAGCTCGACCGCGAGACGCATCTGCGGGCCATCCAGCCGCGCATGATTTCAGGCCATGTTCAGGGGCGTTTTCTGGAACTGATAGTCAGGATGCTGCGTCCGCGTACAGTGCTCGAAATCGGCACCTTTACCGGCTACTCGGCACTCTCCATGGCCGCAGGGCTCGACGACGGCGCCGAGCTGCACACGTTCGAAGTCGAGGATGAGTTGGAGGCGATATCCGGCCCGTTCTTCGCCCGCAGCCCGCACGGTGCGAAGATTCATGCGCACATAGGCTCGGCGCTCGAAATAGTCCCCACGCTCGGATTGGAGTTCGACCTCGCATTCATCGACGGCGACAAACGCGAATACCCCGACTACTACCGCATGCTTATGGGCGACGCCGGCGGCCGGCCGATGGTTCACTCGGGCTCGGTGCTCATCGCCGACAACGTGCTGTGGTACGGCAAGGTGACGCAGCCCGTTGCGCACAACGACCGCCACACGCAGGCGCTCGTCGAGTTCAACGACATGATAGTGCGCGACAGCAGGGTAGAGAACGTCATCCTCCCGCTGCGCGACGGCCTGAACATGATACGGGTGAAATAACCACGCACCGGCAAGGCTCCGTGTTCCGCCGCGGAACAGAAGCCGATATCCTGTAACAAATATGCCCGTCCTCGAAAGGACGGGCATAGCAACCGACGGGGTTGTAGCCGTTGCCGTGTTATTATTCAGCCTTTTCGCTGAAATAGTAGATAGTGCAGAATACCCAATACCGCTTGCTGTCGTCGTAGGTGGCGGTGTAGAACGAGTACCACTCGGAATTGACCGTGAAAGTCATGACTCCGTCGGCATCCTCGAACACCGAAACCTCTATGACCTCGCCGGCATCGTATCCCGAATCGCGGGTAATGGTGAATACACCCGTCGTCTCGTCGTAAACGCTCGTGCCGTCAATCAGCGTCACGATTCCAGCCTTGTTGCCCTGCTCGAACATGAAACGGCCGGCATCGACGGTGATGCGCGAAACCAGCAGCTCGCTGAACTCGCGGGTGCCGGCCTCCTCGGCTGTGAGTTTGTCGGTATTCGCCGGGTCGGCGTTATAGTCGGCAGCATACTGCTCGCAGTACTCCTGGACGGTGATGCGGACATAGTCGCCGTTCTCGTCATGCGCGAAGCCGTCGTAGTAGGGCGCACTGTATTCCAAATCGAGCTCATACGCCCAGCCCTTCTTTTCGAGGTCGAACTTGCACATGCCGGAATTCCACACGCCGACGAGCTCGTCGAGAGTCGGTATTCTCGGCCCTTTGGGCTCGACCTTGGCTGCGGTGTCATCGTCGCCGCACGAACACAAAACAACAGCTGCGGCAAACAGCATGCACACAGTCTGGAATCGAATCAATCTTCTCATAATCTCATTAACTTTTATTAAAAAAACCAACCCCGCACAAATATAGCAAAACAATCGTAAAATAACAAAAAACGACGGATTTTCAACGCAATATCGCGCCCCGGCACCGAATCGGGACGCCATACGCGCCTGAAAAAAAACCGCCCGCTCGGAATGCGGG
>CAMWIG010000225.1 GCA_947174295.1 uncultured Alistipes sp.
GCCTACGAACCGAACAGCGCCGAACCGCCGCCGCGCAGAACCTCGACGCGCTCGATCATCGACGTCGGAATCTGCTCCAAGCCGTAGACGCCCGACAGAGCCGAGAATACGGGGTGGGAGTCGATTAGAATCTGCGAGTAGTGGCCGTCGAGTCCGTTGATTCGCACCTGCGTGAATCCGCAGTTCTGGCAGTCGTCCTCCACGCGCAGACCCGGCTGGAAGCTCAGGCCCTCGGCCAGACAAACGGCGCCCGTGGTCTCGAAGATGCGCGAGTCGATGACGCTCACCAGTGCCGGAGCCGTGCGACGCGTTGTTTCGCTGCGGCTTGCCGAAACCACCACGCCGTCGAGCGATATGGCCTCTTCGTCGATTTCGAAGTTGAGTTCTATGGTCGTTCCGCCGGTCAGGGAGATTCGTTTCGAATCTACGCCGTAGCCTATGGCCGATGCTTCGATGACGAATTCGCCCTCGGGCAGGTTTTTGAGGAAGTAGTGGCCCGATGCGTCGGTCGCGGTGCCTATGGTCGTGCCTTTGATTACTATGTTGATGTACGGCAGGTGTTCGTCGGTGCCCGTGCGCGTTACGTGTCCGTAGATGTTGGCGTCGGATTTGGGGGCAGCGCCGTAGGCGTATGCCGCGGTCAGCAGAATGGCTGCCAGTGAATATATATATCGTGTCATTGTTGGTTTTCTTCGCTTTGTTTATGTCTCGGGGTGTCGGTCGGTGGGTCGGTGGGTCGGTGGGCGGTTTCTATCCGACGGTCGGCGGAGCGCGCAGCGCCGAGCGGTGTATAGGAGCTGGACGGACGCGAACCGCGGCGGCGTCCGCCGCGAATGTCTGCGCCGTTAAGAATACCGTGCATGTCTCGGTGCGCGAGACGATGTACGGCAGAAATGCGAACCGGCATATCGGACAGTCGTCGTCGAGCGCCGAGTTCGATTGTGCATCGGAAGAGCAGCCGATAGCGGTGTAGCGGCTGTCGGAATGGGTATGCAAAGCCTTGACACCGAATGCCGATGCGAAAATCAGCAGCAGTGTCAAGGCGCTTGCGGCCCGGATGGAGAGTCGGCGGACAGGCATTCGGTCGGCTCCCCTCGGCATCAGATGTGAATCTCCAAAACTTCGAATTGCAACGTTCCGGCGGGGACGGTCACTTCGACGCGGTCGCCCTGTTTCTTGCCGAGCAGAGCCTTGGCGATGGGGGTGCCTATCGAGAGCTTGCCCTCGCGGAGGTTCGCCTCGTTTTCGGAGACTATGGTGTACTTCATCTGTTTTTTCGTGACGAGGTTGAGCAGCGTCACGGTGCTCAGAATCTGTATTTTGCTCTTGTCTATCTTGCTCTCGTCGAGAACACGCGCGTTGGCGATGGTGTCTTCGAGCTTGGCGATGCGCATTTCGAGCAGACCTTGCGCTTCGCGAGCAGCATCGTATTCGGCGTTCTCCGAGAGGTCGCCCTTGTCGCGGGCCTCGGCGATAGCCGCGGAAATTGCGGGACGCTCGACGGAACGCATGTGGTCGAGCTCTTCTTTGAGCTTCTTGTAGCCCTCAGCAGTCAGATAGATAATCTCTTTTGCCATATCGTTTGTGTCTTACTTAAAATTCAAAAAAATAAAGAATCCCGGCCGTTTTATCGGCCGGAACCCTGAATCGTACACCGCAAAGGTAAAAAGTAAAATCCGAAAAAACAAATATTTCTTTGGCATAAAGTGTGCCGGTGCGGTGCGTATGCTCTTCATCCTATGGTTGTCGTACATACCCGTCGCCCTTGTGTGCGTCGGTCGTATCGTCGGCGCGAAACTCGCTCCGGCGAGTGCCGCGGCGTGGATTCTTGCGGTCGTATGCCTGCCGTGGTTCGGCGCGGCGCTCTACGTTCTCACGGCGTGGTTCCGGGTGCCGTCGGCGCGTCGTCCGCCCGTTCGGCTGCCGTTCGTCGAGGCCGTTGTCGCCGGAGGCTGCGGCTCGCGTGCCGATGCGCGCAACCGCGTCGAACTGCTCAACGACGGCGGGGAGACATTCTCGGCTCTGATTTCGGCTCTGCACCGCGCGCGCCGGACGATACATCTCGAATACTACATCTTCGACGACGACCGCATAGGATGCGCCATAGCCGAAGTTCTGCTTCGCAAGACGCGTGCGGGAGTGACGGTGCGGCTTCTCTACGATGCCGTGGGTTCGCCGCTGCCGTCGCGCGGCATGCTTCGCCGGCTGCGTGAGGGTGGGGTTGAAGTTCGTGCGTTCGAACCGTGGCGGTTCCCTTGGCTCAGACCTTCGTTCAATGTCCGCAACCATCGCAAGATAGCCGTCGTCGACGGCCGCACGGCATTTCTGGGAGGAATCAACATCGCGCGCCGGTATCTTGAAGGAAATGAGCTCGGGCGGTGGCGCGACCAGCATCTGCGCATCGAGGGTCGGGCCGTTTCCGACCTGCAACGTCTCTTCGCGGCGGATTGGGTGCGTGCCGGCGGTGCGGCTTTCGACGCGGGGAGCGCTACGGCGCCCGTGGCCGACGTGCCGGGAGTCAGAGTGCATATCGGCTGGTCGCAGACTGGGTCTACGCGCCGCACGCTGCACGACGCCTTCGTTGCGGCCGTCATGCAGGCCCGGCGCGAGGTGCGCATCTCGACTCCGTACTTCATTCCGCCGTGTACGCTGCGGCACGTGCTCTGCATCGCTTCGGCGGGCGGGGTTCGCGTGCGGCTGATGGTGCCCGCCCGGGCCGATTCGCGTATTGCGGCACTCGCCGGGGAGTCGTATTTCGGGGAGCTGCTCGATGCGGGGGTCGAAATATACCTCTACGACAACGGATTTCTCCACTCGAAAACTCTCGTCGTCGACGAGAGCATGGCTTCTGTCGGCACGGCCAATCTCGACTACCGCAGTCTGTTCATAAACTGGGAGGTCGCGGCGTTCGTGTACGACGGCCGCTTCGCCCGAAGCGCCGCCGCGACGTTCGACCGCGACGTGGCTCTGTGCCGCCGGCTCACGGCTTCCGAATATGCGGCACGCACGCCTCTGCGCCGTGCCGCTGCGGCATGTGCGCGACTGCTGGCGGAAGAGCTGTGAGAAATTCGAAATTCAGAATTGGATGACGGATTGTGCTTCGCGTGCAGCGCAGCTTCGCAATTGGTAATTTGTAACGAGCGATTAAACGGTCCCGATCCGCGCCATTTCATTAGCCGAGCGCAGAGGCGAAAGGAGTTCGAACTCTGCCGAGTCGGGAAATGGAAAAATGAAATTCAACGATTTCACACTTTCTTATTCTTATTTGAACTGCGACCGAGCCCGCACCATTGCGTTCTTTCGCGGACGCAGCCTGCGGAGTGCCGGCGAACATAGTGAGCG
>CAMWIG010000226.1 GCA_947174295.1 uncultured Alistipes sp.
GTATTAAAAAACGTCCCGCCTTTTCGGGCGGGATGTTTCGTGTCGAATAGCGGCCGGCGGCGGAAAATGCCGGCCGAAAGGGCGGATGTTATCACTCAGAGTATCGGCAGAAGTTTGTCGAGTCCTATTCCGTGCGAACCCTTGACGAGAACGAGCGAATCTCCGACAGGGTGCTCGGCGAGGTAGTGTTCCAGCTCTGCGCGCGAAGCGAAGAAGCGAGAATCGGGATAGTCGCCCGCTATCGCAGCGAAGAGGTCGCCTACGAATATGGTTTCGCACTCCGCGCTGTCGGCGGCGAGCGTCGCTATGGCGCGGTGTTCCTGCTCGCTCCATTCGCCGAGTTCGAGCATGTCGCCCAGAATCGCGACCCGGTGCGAGCGCGAGGCGAGAGGTTCGGCCAGGAAGTTGCGCAGCGAAGCCTCCATGCTCGTCGGGTTGGCGTTGTAGCAATCCACGATGAGCGTGTTGCGCTGCGTGACGACCCGCTGCGAGCGGTTGTTGGTAGGTTCGTAGTCGGCGATTGCCGAGCGCATGCGCTCCTCGTCGACACCGAAATAGCGGCCGATGGCTACTGCCGCCGCGATGTTGAAGCGGTTGTAGTCGCCGGCCAGACGGCTGCGGAATCCGTCCGCCAGGCTTGCGGGGTAGTACTCCACGGCCATGGCGTCGCGCTCCACGGCCATGCCGACCAGGGTCTGATCATCCTGCCGCACGAATGCGCGTCCGCCGTGCGCGTCCAGAAAGTCGAACAGCTCGCCCTTGCCGCGGCGTATGCCCTCCGTGCCGCCGAATCCTTCGAGATGCGACCGGCCGATGTTGGTGACGATGCCGTAGTTGGGCTGTGCGACGGATGACAGCAGCGCTATCTCGCCGCAGGCGCTCGCGCCCATCTCCACGATGCCGAGCTCCGTGTCGTGCGTCATCGAGAGCAGCGTGAGCGGCACGCCTATGTGGTTGTTGAGGTTGCCGCGCGTGGCGTAGATTTCGTACTTCTCGGCCAGAACCGCTGCGACGAGCTCCTTTGTAGTGGTCTTGCCGTTGCTGCCGACGATGCCTATTATCGGAATAGCCAGCGCGTTGCGGTGCTCGCGCGCCAGATTCTGCAACGCCGTCAGAGTGTCGTCGACCAAAAAGAGCCGCCCGTGCAGCTCCGGCGAGGAGTCGTAGAGCTCGCGGTCGTTGACGACCGCGGCCGCCGCGCCGAGTTCGAGCGCCGCACGTGCGAAGCGGTTGCCGTCGAAATTCGCCCCGTGCAGGGCGAAGAATATGGAGTCGGGCTCGATGCGGCGCGAATCGGTCGAGATGCGCGGATGTTCGGTGAAAAGGTCGTATAGTTCGCTCATCGTATTGTTCATATGTGCTTGTCGCCTTCGTTGTATTTCACTTCGTCGATGTATTTCTTTATGTTCTGCTCCTCGCTGCGCGGGCATATCATCAGCACGTCGTCGGTGTCGACCACTATGTACTCTTTCAGTCCGCTGATGACGGCCACCTTGTCCTTCGGAAGCGAGACTATGCAGCTGCGCGTGTCGTAGGTGTAGCACCCCTTTTCGGGCTTGGCGTTGGCGTAGCGGTCCTTGCGCGAGTGCTGGTAGACCGAGCCCCACGTGCCCACGTCGCTCCATCCGAAATCGCCGCAGCGCACATAGACGTTGTCGGCCTTCTCCATCACGCCGTAGTCCACCGATATGCCGCGGCACTCGGAGTAGACGCGTTCGACGGCCTCCTGCTCGCGGTCGGTGCCGTAGGCGGACGAGATGCCGTTGAAGAGCTGGTGGTGTTCGGGCAGATACTTCTCGAATGCTTCGACGATGTCGCGCACCTTCCATACGAAAATGCCCGAGTTCCAGAAGAACTCGCCGCACTGCACGAAGGTCTGCGCCATTTCCAGACACGGCTTCTCGGTGAAGCATTTCACCTTGCTGATGCGGCTGTCGTCGCTCACCTGTATGTATCCGTATCCGGTCTCCGCACGGCTCGGCTTGATGCCGACGGTCATCAGAGCGTCGTTGCCTGCCGCGAAGTCGAGACACTCGCCGATGACGGAGCGGAACCCCTCCTCGTTGAGTATTATGTGGTCGGCCGGGGTGACTATCATCGCGGCGTCGGGGTCGCGCTGCCGCAGCGAGTAGGCTGCGTAGGCTACGCACGGGGCGGTGTTGCGGCCTATCGGTTCGGCGAGAACCTGCTCGGGCCGCAGTTCGGGTATGTGTTCGAGAACGAGGCCGGTGTAGCGGCGGTTCGTCACGACGATGAAGTTCTCGACGGGGACCATCCCGGCGAATCGTTCGAACGTGTGGCGTATGAACGACTTCCCCGTGCCGAGGATGTCGAGGAACTGCTTCGGCCGCGACTGCCGGCTGCTGGGCCAGAATCGGGCGCCGATGCCGCCGGCCATTATTATGCAATATGTATTCATCTTGTATGGTCGAGTTTTAATTTAATAGCCTGCCTTAATACAAAGATAAAAATAATTTGTAACTTTGCCCGATAAAATCGAGGATAAATTTACCGACATATGCAAATACGACTTTTTACGATACCTAATTTCGTTACACTCGGAAATCTGCTGTGCGGCTGCGGCGCATCGGTCGCGGCGCTCGTGTACGGCGATTTCACGGCCGCATTGTGGCTTCTCGTCGCCGCTGCGGTGTTCGACTTCGCCGACGGTGCGACGGCGCGTCTGCTGAAACAGTACTCCGAGCTCGGAGTGCAGCTCGATTCGCTGGCCGACATGATATCGTTCGGATTCACGCCCGCGGCGATTCTGTTCGCCGTGTCGGCCGATGCACCCTCGGCTTTCGGGCTCGATGCTGCGTGGGTCGCTGTGTTCCGCTTCGCCGTGTTCGTCGTCGCGGCTTTCTCGGCTCTGCGTCTGGCGAAGTTCAACATCGACGATACGCAGCACGAGGAGTTCTGCGGTCTTCCGACGCCCGCCTGCGCTATGTTCTGCGCTTCGCTCGGCATGCTCTGCGCCACGGGGCGGCTCTCGCTGCCGCGCGAAGCTCTGACGGCCGCGGCCGTCGTCATGGCAGCGCTGCTCGTATCGCCCATCCGCATGTTCTCGCTCAAATTCCGCAATCTCTCCCTGCGCGAGAACGCTTTGCGCTACATATTCGTCCTGCTGTGCGTCGCTGCGATTTTCTTCGCCCGCGCATACGCTTTGGTCGCAATTATCGTTATGTATGTCGCAATCTCGTCGGTAAGATGGATTGCGCAGCGCGGCAGATAACGGCAATTTGCATATTTTTAAAAATTTAATTATTTTTGCGGCGAATTCGTTTCGCGAAATCGGATGGGAAAAACTTTGGTAAAGGCTCTGCTATGGATTGTGGCTGCGG
>CAMWIG010000227.1 GCA_947174295.1 uncultured Alistipes sp.
TTGGGGGGGGGGGGTGTATTGTTTAATACGCCCGTGGGGGGGGGCGGCGCGCGGGGGCGCCCATGCCCGAGCGCACCGTGCGGCGCCGACGGGTGCCGGCCGTCCGCTGGCAGGCATGGGCCGCGGCTGCGGCGATAGCCGTCGGGTGCTTCGCGGCAGTGCGGGGCTTCGACCGCCCCTACTGCTACATCGACGGGGTGCCGATTCGCGATGCCGAAACGGCCATGCAGGCTACGGCATATCTTGCGCCGCTCGAACGGTTCGACGATGCCGTCGGCATGCTGGACGCAATAATTGAAACCGATAAAAACATATAGGACATGAAGAAGATTATTTCAGCTTTCGTACTCGCCGCGTCGGTCGTCTTCGGCGCAGCAGCCCAGGATGAGGCCGCGGCCGTCGCCGACTCTCTCGCGTCGCAGGAACCCCTGATGGTGATTCGCGGCGCGGAGAACAGCATGGTGATTCAGGTGTGCGGCGTCGACATCTCGCTCCAAGCGCCCGCCGAAAAGCCCGAACCGGCCAAGCCGCGCAGGTACATGACGGCGTTCAACCGCATGGAGTTCGGATTCACGGCCCTGACCGGAATGGCGAATTCGGGATTCGTCCCCGCGACCGGGCGGTCGATGAGCACCGAAACATTCTCGACATTCCACTTCGGCATGCAGATGCTGGGCGTGAATTTCGCGCTCAACGAAAAACGGACGATTGTCTTCGAGGCGGGATTCATGTTCTCTATCGACAACTACCGTTTCTCCGACGGCTCGGCCATGCTGCGCCGGGTGGACGGAATGCTCGTCCCGACCGATGCCTACGAGCCGGGGACGCGCAACGGCAAGTTCGTGACCACGTCGGTCGGCATTCCGCTCCGCATGTCGTTCCGGCCCGCCGACCATCTGCGGTTCACGCTCACGGCATACTCCGACTTCGGCACGGGGCTGACGTCGGTGGTGCGCTCGCCGCACATCAAACAGGAGTTGTCGGGGCTGCGTGCATATCAGTTCGGCGTGGGCGCCGGCATATCCTACTACGGCGTGGGTCTGTTCGTGCGCTACAACGTATCGCCGCTCTTCAAGCACGGACATGGAGTGGAGTGCCACCCCCTGTCGTTCGGTCTGTCGCTCTTCATGTAACCCGCTAATCCATCCGACCATGAAACGTATCCTATACCTGCTCGCCGCCCTCTTAGTCATGCTGCCGTGCGTCGCCGGGGCGCAGGTCATGCAGGACGTGTTCGACCGCTACTCGACCGACAAGGGCTGCACATATGTTCAGCTCGAAAGCCGCATGATGCGCATGATGCGCGACCGCGCGACCGAAAAGGGCGACACGAAACTCGCCGAACTGCTCGCAGGCATACGGTCGATTCAGATTCTCGTGATGAACGAGGGCGATGCCGAACGCCTCCGGCTCGATGCCGACGAACTGCTCGCTCCGCGGTTCAAGCCCGTGTCGACCATTGCCGAGCAGGGACAGACCACCTGTTGCTACATACGCCGGTCGACGCTCACCGACCGCTCGGAGTTCGTGTTGTTCACCTGCGGCGAACGCGAAACTGTGCTGCTCGACATCTACGGGCATTTCGACCTGAACGACGTCACGCGGCTCGCTTCGATACGCCCGCAGAACCGACGCTGAGCATCCGAGCCGCAGGCGCAGGAACCGTGCTCCGGCCTGAAAGTCGAAAAAATCGGCCGGCTTTTTTCGGCGGAGCGGAAAAAATTCATATCTTTGCAAAACCGGCGTGCGGCGGCATGCGGCACCGCCGGAGATACGAATGCGGATATGGTGTAATTGGTAGCCACGTCAGACTTAGGATCTGATGCCTCGCGGCGTGGGGGTTCGAGTCCCTTTATCCGCACGAAAGAGACCCTGCGGGGTCTCTTTTTTCGTTGAGTCCGCCGGCCGGTGCCTGACCCGGTTCGAGCGCACGCGTCTTGCCGCCGTTGTCGTGCCGGTGCAGCCCGGTTCGGCTTCGGAAAGGCGTGGATTTGCATTTCCGGGAATTTTTCGCTATCTTCACGATGAACGCGCAGTGCGGGTCTTCATAAAAAGGAACATTATGGCATACGATTGGGAATCGCTGACCGGGACGCATCTTTATCGCAAGATATTGGACGACTGGTGCATGTTGCTGGATAACACTGAATCGACGGAGGCGGCCTATCACGGCTTTTTGGCTGCCTGTCCGGCCATGTTCTTAATGGAGGCCGATGCCTGCCTTGCCGTATCCAAGTTGAAGCTGGGCTCCGAATACGAGACCGACTTCGTGGTCGTAAAGGAGGGGTATAGCGACGGGACAATCTACGAGCTGATAGAGATAGAGACTCCTCATACGCCATTGTTCGACAAATCGGGGAAGCCGGCAGCCAGGTTCAATGCCGCATTGCAGCAGATAAGAGACTGGAAGCGTTTTCTGATGAATAACCGCTCCGCATTCAGACGCATGCTTCCGACCGTCAATACCCGAGTCGTTTCAGACAGCCGTCTTCGGTTCAAAATCATCATCGGCCGCAGAACCGGCGATATCGAGGAGTTGGAAAAACGGCGGCAAATCAGCGAGGAGGAGAACGTCGAAATCATCTCATTCGACAGATTGACGGAAACGGCCCGAAACAGACGCGTTTTCTGGAATGACGCCGATATCTTTTCCGCGGAGGCGGAGAGCCTGGATTATGAAAAAAGGAACGAGCTGGCCAATCCGTTCGCCAGATGTATATCCGACTCCCAATGGAAGGGATTCGCGAAAAAGGCGCGTTCCCATTTTTACCCCCGCATGGTCGACGAGATTCTTCGCGTGAGAACGTACAACGAATATTTCGATGAGTTCAAAAAACTGAATCCGTGAATGCGCCGCAATGCAGGAGAGGGTGCTAAGGAGCGCCCCCTGCGGCTGTAAGTCCGATATTCGCCCGGCCGGCAATAAAGGCTGATTCGGTTTGTCGGCAATCATCGCTCGTCTCGTTAGACGAACGATGCGGCGGTTTTATGCCGTTCGGGCTCCGGGTGCGATGCCGGCTCTGCCTGAACCGGCCCGACCCCCCCCCGCAGACGATTCTACATCGCATCGCCGCTTTCCGCCAGTGCGGCGGTTGCGTTGTCGGCAGGCGTCGGGCTGCCCCCCCCCGGGACCGGGGCGGTATACCCGCCGCCCCGGTCCCACCGCCTCCCCCCCCCCGGCGTTTTTGAATTATCGCGGCCCCCCCGCCCCCCCCGCCCGCCCCCCCCCCCCCCCACCTAACTTTACTACAAACCGTCAGTAGTGCTGACATTGTCAAATGGACTTGCAACCGGATCCTCCCGGTCAGTGCAAGGA
>CAMWIG010000228.1 GCA_947174295.1 uncultured Alistipes sp.
GTTCAGGATCTTACCGCGCAGCGGCATGATGGCCTGGAAGTTGCGGTCGCGGCCCTGCTTGGCCGTTCCGCCTGCGGAGTCTCCCTCGACGAAGAATATTTCGGCGATCGAACGGTCGCGGCTCGAACAGTCGGCCAGCTTGCCCGGCAGGCCTGCGCCCGAGAGCACGGTCTTGCGCTGCACGGCCTCGCGCGCCTTGCGGGCGGCATGGCGGGCCTGCGCTGCCAGGACGACCTTCTGCACGATTGCGCGTGCATCCTTCGGATTCTCTTCCAGATAGTTGGCCAATGCCTGCGACATGGCCTGGTCTACGGCTGCCGATACGTCGTCGTTGCCGAGCTTGGTCTTGGTCTGACCCTCGAACTGCGGCTCCGCCACCTTGACCGACACAACGGCCGTGAGACCTTCGCGGAAGTCGTCGCCGTTGATGTCGAACTTCAACTTGGCGAGCAGTCCCGACTCGTCTGCGTACTTTTTGAGGGTGCGGGTCAGTGCGCGGCGGAATCCCGTCAGGTGCGTACCGCCCTCTATGGTGTTGATGTTGTTAACGTAGGAGTGCACGTTCTCCGAGTAGGAGTCGTTGTACTGCATGGCCACCTCCACGGGCACGCCGTTCTTCTCCGTGTCGAGATAGATTATCGACTCCGTAATGGGCTCGCCGCGCGTGGCGTCGAGATACTTGACGAACTCTTTCAGGCCGTCCTCCGAGTAGAAGTGCTCCGAGACGAACTCTCCCTGCTCGTTCTTTGTGCGCTTGTCGGTGAGGCTGAGGTGGATGCCCTTGTTCAGGAACGCCAGCTCGCGCAGACGGTTGGCCAGAATCTCGTATTTGTACTCGGTGGTATGCGTGAAAATCTCGCCGTCGGGCTTGAAGGTGATGGTCGTACCGCGGTCTTCGCACGCGCCGATGATTTCGACCTGCGATGTTGGCGTACCCTTGCTGTACGTCTGGCGGAAAATCTGACCTTCGCGGTGAATCTCCGCGATGAGCAGCGTCGAGAGTGCGTTCACGCACGATACGCCGACGCCGTGCAGACCGCCCGACACCTTGTAGCTTCCTTTGTCGAACTTACCGCCGGCATGCAGCACCGTGAGCACGACTTCGAGAGCCGATTTGCCCTCCTTCTCGTGGAATCCCGTGGGGATGCCTCGGCCAGCTTGCCCGGCAGGCCTGCGCCCGAGAGCACGGTCTTGCGCTGCACGGCCTCGCGCGCCTTGCGGGCGGCATGGCGGGCCTGCGCTGCCAGGACGACCTTCTGCACGATTGCGCGTGCATCCTTCGGATTCTCTTCCAGATAGTTGGCCAATGCCTGCGACATGGCCTGGTCTACGGCTGCCGATACGTCGTCGTTGCCGAGCTTGGTCTTGGTCTGACCCTCGAACTGCGGCTCCGCCACCTTGACCGACACAACGGCCGTGAGACCTTCGCGGAAGTCGTCGCCGTTGATGTCGAACTTCAACTTGGCGAGCAGTCCCGACTCGTCTGCGTACTTTTTGAGGGTGCGGGTCAGTGCGCGGCGGAATCCCGTCAGGTGCGTACCGCCCTCTATGGTGTTGATGTTGTTAACGTAGGAGTGCACGTTCTCCGAGTAGGAGTCGTTGTACTGCATGGCCACCTCCACGGGCACGCCGTTCTTCTCCGTGTCGAGATAGATTATCGACTCCGTAATGGGCTCGCCGCGCGTGGCGTCGAGATACTTGACGAACTCTTTCAGGCCGTCCTCCGAGTAGAAGTGCTCCGAGACGAACTCTCCCTGCTCGTTCTTTGTGCGCTTGTCGGTGAGGCTGAGGTGGATGCCCTTGTTCAGGAACGCCAGCTCGCGCAGACGGTTGGCCAGAATCTCGTATTTGTACTCGGTGGTATGCGTGAAAATCTCGCCGTCGGGCTTGAAGGTGATGGTCGTACCGCGGTCTTCGCACGCGCCGATGATTTCGACCTGCGATGTTGGCGTACCCTTGCTGTACGTCTGGCGGAAAATCTGACCTTCGCGGTGAATCTCCGCGATGAGCAGCGTCGAGAGTGCGTTCACGCACGATACGCCGACGCCGTGCAGACCGCCCGACACCTTGTAGCTTCCTTTGTCGAACTTACCGCCGGCATGCAGCACCGTGAGCACGACTTCGAGAGCCGATTTGCCCTCCTTCTCGTGGAATCCCGTGGGGATGCCTCGGCCGTTATCCTTGACAGTTATCGAATTATCTTCGTTTATCGAGACTTCTATATGCGTACAGTATCCGGCCAACGCCTCGTCGATGGAGTTGTCGACCACCTCGTACACCAGATGGTGCAGACCCTTTTCGCCGATGTCTCCGATGTACATGGCAGGGCGTTTGCGCACGGCTTCAAGTCCTTCGAGGACCTGAATATTGGAAGCGGAATACTCCTCTTCCTGTTTCTTAATCATTTCCGGTTCGGTGCTCATATTATTATATTACACTTTATCAAAATAAACGTACAAATATAGCGGTTTATTTTCGATTATGCAAACCCGAATCGCTCGATTCGGTGCTCTTTTCCGTAGTTGCGGGAGAGGTGGCGGAAGAATGCGATATTCCCCGGTTCGTATCGGGGTGTCCGCCGCTTTTTCATCGTGATTTCGTTCGCTCCGTGCGGCCGAGCCTCGGACGGCCGCACGTAATGTCTCGCTGTTACAGCCCCAGCTGCTGGTCGATGTCGACCTCCTTCATGCGGCCGTGCGAGAAGAGCAGCGTGCGTGCGGGGTAGTCCTCGATGAGCGCCGTGTTGTGGGTCGACATGACCACGGCAGTGCCGGCGTCGGCGATGCGGCGGAAGAGCTTCATGATGCCGTCGGCCGTCACCGGGTCGAGGTTGCCCGTAGGTTCGTCGGCCAGCAGCAGATGCGGCTTGTTGAGCAGGGCGCGCGCTATGACCAGGCGCTGCTGCTCGCCGCCCGAGAGCTCGAAAGTCATCTTGTAGCTTTTGTTTTCGAGTCCCGTCACGGTGAGTACCTCCTCGATTCGCCGGCGTATCTTCTCCTCGCTCTGCCAGCCGGTCGCGCGCATGACGTAGTAGAGGTTCATGAAGACGTTGCGGTCGGTCAGAAGCTGGTAGTCCTGAAACACGATGCCTATCTTGCGGCGCAGGTAGGGTATGTCGCGTCTGCGCAGCCTGCGCAGGTCGAATCCCACGACGTCGCCTTCGCCGGCGACGAGCTGCAACTCGGCATACAGCGTTTTGAGCATGGAGCTCTTGCCGCTGCCGCCCCGCCCGAGGAGGTAGACTAACTCACCCAAGGCGACTTCGAGAATGCTGAC
>CAMWIG010000229.1 GCA_947174295.1 uncultured Alistipes sp.
ATGGTGAACGTGTTCTCACCGCCTGGCATTCGGGAGAAGAACGCTTCGCCGAGGATAAGTATCACTTCGGTCTCGCTCTTCACGGTCACGGAGAGACCGTTCTCGGCATCGCTGCCGTTCTGCGTGGCGCTCAGAGTGAATGTTTCGCTGCCGCAGGTGACCGTAACGCGGTCGAGATCGCTTATGGAGGTGATGTTGTAGCTTATCGTTCCCGATGCGAATGTCTGTGTATGGTCGATTTCGAATCCCTGGCCCGTAATCTGCGGATTGGGAACGAACATCAGGTCGTCGTTGCGGTCGTCGGTCGAAGTGTCGACCACGAGTTCGAAATCGACGGTAAGATATCCGCCCAAATCTTTCGAGTAGCGGTAGGTGAGCAGATAGCGCATGCCGGGCTCGGCCGATATGGATTTGGTGCCGAACTTCTCGATTTCAATCTCTTCGCCGTTCTTCTCGCCCAGACCGTAGAAGCGCCAGCTGAGGTTCGCCGCGTCGGCCGGGAGCATGAAGTATCCGGCCTTGCTCTCGGTGTAGTCGAGCGACAGCACGCTGCCGTCGGCCACGGCCGCAGCGTCGAACGTGTCGGCTACGGCCACCGTGACGTCGTAGCTGTCGACGAATGTCGCAGGTATCGTCTCGTCGAACCGCACCTCGACTATCGTGTTTACGATGCGGCAGTCGACGTCGACCGGGGTCTGCACTCCGCCGGTTATCGTGAAGTCCTGCGTGCCCTTGTAGCTCTTCTCGGTGAACGAGGCTGCGGCCTTGCTGCCGAGCTCCACGTCGATGTTGTAGCGGCCCTCGACCAGCCACAGCGCCTCGGGCATCTCCTGCCGTGAGTCGTAGCGGCGAATCAGCTCCTTCTGTTCGCCGCCCTCGGCGCCGGCCGTGTACTTGTAGACGCGCACGGTGCAGCAGTTCCACGGATAGATATCCTCGCCGCCGGCGTTTTCGCCCGGGACGTTCAGCCTTACGTTTGCCGACCCGGTGCCGCCGGCCGGAGCGAACGGCGTCTCCGTAGCCTCCGTCGAGCATGCGGCTGCCAAGAATACGGTGCAGAGCGCCGCGATTGCGTATGATAATGTTTTTTTCATCTTTCCAGTCTCCCGCAGTTTAGTTTACATGAAGTTTTACACTCTTGGTCAAGGTGTTGCCCTCGTTGTCGACGACGGTGAGTTCGAAGTCGGTGTCGCCCTTGAACGAACTCATGAGAGGTACGAACTGCGAGATTTCGAATTCGAGCTCCGTCTGGTCGCGAACCTCGTCGCCCACGGGGAATCCGAAGCCGTCCTTGCCGAGCGTGGCGCTCAGCCCCTCTTTCGATGCGTCGGGGTCGACCAGGTCGAACTCGTTGGGCATCTGTACGTCGCTCAGGTCGAGCTGGCCCGAAATCTTCACTTTGAGCGAAGCGATGCCCTTCGACGCCTTGACGCGAATCTTAATCTCCATTCCGGCGTAGGTGTCGTGACGCTCGTCGAGATAGCTGCTGTCCTGACCCACCCAGCGGATGTCGGGGTCGGATGCCGCCGCGAGGTCTACGGCAACGATGAACGAATATTCGGTTTTTCGGCCCTCCTCGTCGGTGAGCACCATCTTGAACGTGTGCTGACCCTCGTATGCGGGGTAGAGCGTCGACATGAGGTTTTTCAGCGAGAACGTGCGCGAGGTCTGACCTGCGATGTTCGTCGTCGGGAATCCCCACGAGCGCAGCGCTGCCTTGGCCGGGCCCGACTCGCTGCCGCACAGGTCGACGGGCGTGTCGAGCGAGTTGGCTGCGACGTACTCGGCGAATGCGGCGTTGGTGCTCTCGACCTCGACGGTGAACTTCGCCAGCGGCGCTTGGGCCGTCAGAGCGAACGAGCACGGAGTCGTGCAGTCGCCGTTCTCGTCGAACATGCTCTCGTTCAGAGCGAATACCTCGTCTATCGAGGCTCCCGAGAGTTCGAGCTTCGGAGCGTTCTGGTCGTTCTCGTCGGGAATCTTGGCCTCGCTCAGCACGGCGAGCGTCGCAACGTCGACATCGACCTTCTCGTCGTAGACCCACGTCTCGATTTGTGCGGTGATTATGAGCGATCCGTTGTCGGCATTGTCGAGATTGAGCGTGATTTTGCGGAACTCTCCGGCCTTGGCATCGGGCGAGATGCTCATCGGCTGTCGCGTGATTGTCTTGCCCTCGAACGTGGTGGTGAGGTAGAGCACCAGCGGGTTCTTCTGCCCCTCGACGGGTTTCAGGTAGCATGCCTTCGCCGGAGTCACCTGCTCGGTCGTGCTTCCGTTCTTTCTGACCGTACCGATTTCGTCGTCGGTGAATACGAGATTGTTCACTCCTCCGAGCACGAGGTCTACCGACGTGTCGGCGGTCAGCGCCCTGAGTGCTTCGTGGAAAGAAACCGTAGCCTTGACGGTTTGCAGCCGGCATGTGATTCTGCCGATTTGCAGCGGATTGTCGACCGTGTGGTTCTTGGTTATTTCGATGGCCGTCTCCCTGCCGTCGGCGCCGGTGTATTTGTCTACGCAGGCGCCGTAGGTCGGCGTGTTCGGGTCGCCCTCCCATGCCGTTGCGGGTGTTGCGTCCGAGAATACCTTGATGTAGTACGTTCCCGTCGGCAGCTCTATGGGGGCGTTGCCGCGCTCGCCGTAGACGAACGCCGCAGCGGGCTGCGAGTCGTCAGCCGTATTGTAAATCTCGACCGTGTAGGTATCCACGTCGGTATTTCCCGCACGAGTCACGGCGCTCGTGCCGGGGTTGCTGCCCACGGTCTCGTTGCGGTCGTCGACGATGAGTCCGTCGGCTGCGAACGAGATGTAGCCGTTGCCCTGACCGTCGGTTTCGTGACCCTTGTTCCACTCTGTGGCTTCGCTGACGCAAGCCGCCGTCATCGCTGCGATTGCGGCGGCTGCGGTCAGATTTCTGAGTACTTTTTTCATATCGTGTTTCGTTTTATTTCGCGTTGTGTCCGATTATTGCGCCTTTGCGTCGTCGTTCAGTTCGTTGTCCGATTCGTCGGTGGCTATCGGCGTGTCGTTCAGAGTGATGTTCACCGTGCCCGAACCCACGCCCTTGACATCGAACGTGTAGGTGTAGAACGTGCGAGCCTCAGCTGTGCCGGCAGTCTCGGCGAAGGTCACCGTTTCGGGCTCCACCGTCGCCGATGGCGTCTGCTTCACTGCCGACCCGGCAATCGAGAACGATGCCGGGCGTATGAACCAGCAG
>CAMWIG010000230.1 GCA_947174295.1 uncultured Alistipes sp.
TAGGGCCGGTCTGAGAACCTAAGTATTTTCGGTTCTTAATTATGTTTTCAAGCGAATAAGTGCTTCTCCGCTTCGTTATGTCGTAGTTTCACGTTCTTCGAACGTGTTTGCAAATCCGACCCCACCCCGAACGCGTCCGCAGGCGAGGACAGAGCCGAGCTTGTTCGGACTCTGTCGAGCCGCAGCAGCGTAAACGGAGCTTGCTCCGTAGCCCCTCCCTCAGGGAGGGGTTCGATAGCACCTTTTCCCGTTATGCCTCGTCCGTGGCTTAGGGCCGGTCTGAGAACCTAAGTATTTTCGGTTCTTAATTATGTTTTCAAGCGAGGGAGTGTTCCCCCGCTTCGTTATGTCGTAGTCTCGCGTTCTTCGAACGTGCTTGCAAATCCGACCCCGCTCGGCGCGCTGAAACCGCGGCTGTTGCTTCGCTGGATTATTCTCTGACGCTCGGAATGACAAAAAGAAACCGTCATTATGAATGAGGTGAAGAATCTTTTTGCTGCAAATTCGGAACGTCAACATCAATTCTCAATCTTCATGTCGAGCGAGCGAAACATCCGATCGGACGAATCCCTATCCTCGGCCAGTGGCATCATTCCGCTCCTCGGCTTGGCAATCAGCCGATTGCTCATTGAAATATCTCCTCTCCGAGCAGTGTCGCCGACGTGCAGCCGGTGACGCGAACACGCACGTAGTCGCCCACGCGGTGGGTGCCGCGGTCGAAGACCACGACCTTGTTCTGCGACGTGCGGCCGAAGAGCTGGTCGTCGCGACGCTTCGACACGCCCTCGACCAGAATCTCGAACTCGCGACCCACGTCGCGGCGGTTGCTCTGCTCCGAAAGCTCGTTCTGCAACTCGATAATCTGTTGCAGGCGGGCCGTCTTCACCTCGTCGGGCACGTCGTCGGGCAGGTGACGCTGCGCGAACGTGCCCGGGCGCTCCGAATATTTGAACATGTAGGCGAACTCGTAGCCCACCTCGCGCATGAGCGACAGCGTCTGCTCATGCTCCTCCTCCGTCTCGCCCGAGAATCCGGCGATGAGGTCGGTCGTAATCGCGCAGTCGGGCATGTAGCGGCGTATGGCCTCCACGCGGCCGAGATACCATTCGCGCGTATATTTGCGGTTCATGCGTGCGAGCATCGACGTGGCTCCCGACTGCGCCGGCAGGTGGATGGCGCGGCAGACGTTGGACATCGACGCCATGGTCTCCAACAGGCGGTCGCTGATATCCTTGGGATGCGACGTGGCGAAGCGCACGCGCAGCAGCGGCGATATCTCGGCCACCATGCGGATAAGGTCGGGGAATCCCACCTCGCCGAAGCTGTACGAGTTGACGTTCTGTCCGAGCAGCGTCACCTCGCGGTAGCCGTTCTCGAAGAGCGAACGTGCCTCGGCCACGATGGTCTGCGGGTCGCGGCTGCGCTCGATGCCGCGCGTGTAGGGCACCACGCAGTAGGAGCAGTAGTTGTTGCATCCGCGCATGATGGCGATGAATGCGCTCACGCCGTTCTTGTCGAGCCGGACGGGTGCTATTTCGGCATAGGTCTCCTCGCTCGACAGCAGCACGTTCACGCCCTTGCCGCCGGAGCCGGCCTCGCGAACCAGGCGCGGCAGGTCGCGATAGGAGTCTGGACCGGCAACGATGTCCACGCCGTTCTCGCCCTCCACGAGACGCTCTTTGAGGCGCTCGGCCATGCACCCTATGATGCCGACCAGCAGCGAGGGCTTGCGACGGCGGTAACGGCGCATTTCGCTCAGACGGCCCCATATGCGCTGCTCGGCGTTGTCGCGTATCGAACATGTGTTTATCAGTATCACGTCGGCCTCTTCGATGCGGTCGGTATATACGAATCCTTCGTTCTGCATGATTGCTACCACGATTTCCGTGTCGCCGGCATTCATCTGGCAGCCGTATGTCTCGACGAAGAGTCTGCGTCCGTCGCCCGTTAACGGGCGGAGCGAGTTTATGTTGAGTTCCATAGTTTCGATTTGATGTTTATTCGGCCTTTATCTCCGAATCGTCGGGGAACGGCTTGAAGCCCTCGCCGTATGTGTCGTAGGCGTCCGTCACCACGAAGAACGCCCGCGGGTCGATCTGTTTTACCTTGCGCTGCACGCCTATCACCTCCTTGCGGCTCACGACGAGGAAAATCATCTCCTTTTCGGCCTCGGTATACATGCCCCGGGCCTTGATGTAGGTTGCGCTGCGGTCGAGGTCTTCGATGATGTATCGGCGCAGCTCCTCGTGGTGATGCTCGGTGATGATGAACAGCAGTTTGTCATACGATGCACCGTCCAGCATGTAGGCTATCACGCGCGAGGTGACGTAAATCGACAGCAGCGAGTAGAGGGTGAGCACCCATCCGCCTTCGCCTTCGCCCTCCATTCCGACGCCGAATCCGATGACGACGAGTCCTGACAGCACGACCGAGCCGTCGGCGATGAGTATGGCGTTCGAGAACTTTATGCCGGCGAACTTCTGAATCAGCATCGCCACGATGTCCGTACCTCCGGTCGTCGCCTGATTGCGCACCACTATTCCCTGTCCTACGCCGATTATCACCGCTCCGATGAGACAGGCCAGCAGCAGGTCGTTCGTCATGTCGAGCCGTCCGCCGAGCATGAGAGCCGGGTCGAGAGCCTCGACCGCCTCGGGCGACGGATATATGAGCAGCGTGAGAGCGTTCATGAACACGGGGGTGAACAGCGCCGCGACTATCGTTCGCGCACCGAACTGCCCGCCGAATACCAGAAGGGCAGTCAGCATGAGCGGCACGTCGAAGAAGTAGGCTATCGTTCCGACCTGCAACGAGGGGAATATGTTGTGCATCACGATGCTGAGTCCGTAGACTCCGCCCGGCACGAAATTGTAGGGATTGATGAAGAATACGAATCCCGAACCCATTATGACGCATCCGAGAAAAACCATGGCCCAAGAGCCCCACCATCGCCACGAACGCAACGGCTGCATTAATGTTTTAACGTCCATATTTAGTAATCAATAAGGTTGTCGCTTTGCAACGTTTGGTCGAAATCGAGCCGAAAACGGAGTAATGGTATTGCAAAGATACGAATAAGCCGAGAGAAAAAAGCAAGCTTGCTTGCATTTTTTTCCGAGGCGAAGTATCTTCGGCGAAGCCAAAGATACGAATAAGCGAGCGCAAAAGCAAGTTTACTTGCATTTTGCCGAGCGG
>CAMWIG010000231.1 GCA_947174295.1 uncultured Alistipes sp.
CTCCCTTTCTCAAAGGGAGGGGAGAGGGGAGGGAATGTATGAATATCGAACGGAAAATGCTGTCGAACAGAACGTCCGACCCGAATTGCTGCGAACGACCTCGCTTCGCCCGACCGCTTATACCCCTCCCTTTCTCAAAGGGAGGGGAGAGGGGAGGGAATGTATGAATATCGAACGGAAGATGCTGTCGAACAGAACGTCCGACCCGAATTGCAGCGGGCGACCTCGCTTCGCCCGACCGCTTATACCCCTCCCTTTAAGAAAGGGAGGGGTGGGAGTGTAATATAATTCGATAAGCCAATGCCCGAATTGCCGGGGCGAGAAAAACGAAGAGAGAGACTCTACGCATCGCCCGGATTCGGCTACTCTCAGAGCATGTCGTTTATGAGCAGCGACGAGTCGCCGTAGCTCAGGAATCGGAAATCGTGTGCGAGTGCGTAGTCGTAGATGCGGTGCCAGTCGCCGCCGACGTAGGCCGAGACGAGCAGCAGCAGCGTCGATTTTGGCTGGTGGAAGTTGGTCACTATGCGGCTCACGATGCGGAAGCGGTAACCTACGGGGGCTATCATTATCTGCGTGGCGGCTTTCAGCCGGTCGAGTCCGTTGTTGCGCATGTAGTCGAGCAGCGTGTCGAGGGCTTCCGCTCCCGTGAAGTCTGCCGGAAGGTCGTAGAGCTCCCACTGTCCGACCGGGCCGGTTCCGGGGCTGCCCGCGGTGCGGATTCGCCATGCAAGCGCCGGCAGCGATTCCAGCGTGCGCACCGACGTTGTGCCCACGGCCACGATGCGTCCGTGGTTGGCGCGCAGACGCTCCGCCGTGGCGAGCGTGATTTCGAAATGTTCGGTGTGCATGGAGTGCTGCGCCGCATCGTCGCTCTTGACGGGCAGGAACGTGCCCGCACCGACGTGGAGCGTCACCTCGCCCGTCTCGATGCCGCGTCCGCGCAGCGAGTCGATGAGCTCGGGCGTGAAGTGCAGACCCGCCGTGGGAGCCGCCACCGAGCCCTCGAACTTGGAGTATACGGTCTGGTAGCGGGTGTTGTCCGACTCCTCGCTCTCGCGGTTGAGGTAGGGCGGGATGGGGATGCGCCCGAGGTGTTCGAGCAGCTGCCCGAACGTGAGGTCGGCCGTCCAGCCGAAGCGCAGTATGTGTTCGCGGCCGCCGTTTAGGACCATCTCGGCCCAGAGCGTGTGCTGCGCGCCGCCGTAGTCGAATTCGATGACCACGCGGCCCTCTTTCCACTTTTTGAGGTTGCCTACGATGCAGCTCCACTCGCACTCGCCGCGCACGGTGAATGCCCGTTCGTAGTCGGCCGGAGCATGAGGTTCGAGGCAGAATACCTCGATGCGCGCACCCGACGGCTTGTGCATGATGAGTCGTGCGCGAATGACCTTCGTGTTGTTGAACACGAGCATCGAACCGCTGTCGAGTTCGTCTCCGAGGTCGCTGAACCGCCGCTCGGCGATTGCTCCGTTGCGGTAGACGAGCAGCTTCGATGCCGACCGCTCGGCGAGCGGGAATTTGGCTATCCGTTCGTCGGGCAGCTGGTAGTCGTAGTCGTTTATGTCGATATGTCTTTCCATTGCGGAAACAAAGATAGTTCAAAATTCAGAATTCGTAGTTCGAAATTACTTTAATTTGAGGCAGTATGTGTTATAAAGCGGAATATAATCTCCATTTCCCGGTGCGGCGCCTGCGGCCGGAGCCGCAAAATAAATAAAGACCGCCGCGACGCGTGGTCGCAGCGGTCTTTTTTCGGGAACTTCCCGCCGAATACTACTTGCGGTAGATTTTCGTGTAGCCGTAGATAGCCTCGTCGCCGAGCTCCTCCTCGATGCGGAGCAGCTGGTTGTACTTGGCCATACGGTCCGAACGCGACATCGAACCGGTCTTGATTTGACCCGAGTTCGTCGCAACGGCGATGTCGGCGATCGTAGCGTCCTCGGTCTCGCCCGAACGGTGCGAGGTAACCGAAGTGTAGCCTGCGCGGTGAGCCATCTCGATAGCGTCGAGGGTCTCGGTGAGCGAGCCGATCTGGTTTACCTTGATGAGGATGGAGTTGCCGCAACCCATCTCGATGCCCTTCTTCAAGAAGTCGACGTTGGTTACGAAGAGGTCGTCGCCGACGAGCTGGCACTTGTCGCCGATTTCGGCGGTCAGCAGCTGCCAACCCTCCCAGTCGTTCTCCGACATACCGTCCTCGATCGAGTCGATGGGGTACTTCTCGACCAGACCCTTCAAGTACTCTACCTGCTCCTTCGAGGTGCGCTTCGCGCCCTTCTCACCCTCGAAGATGGTGTAGTCGTACACGCCGTTCTTGTAGAACTCCGACGATGCGCAGTCCATGCCGATCATCACATCCTTGCCGGGAACGTAGCCTGCTTTCTCGATAGCCTTGATAATCGAGTCGAGAGCATCCTCCGTGCCGTCGAGTGCGGGAGCGAAACCGCCCTCGTCGCCCACTGCGGTCGAGAGGCCGCGCTCGTGGAGCACCTTCTTCAAGTTGTGGAACACCTCGGCGCCCATGCGCAGACCCTCGCGGAGCGACGGAGCGCCCACGGGGCGAATCATGAACTCCTGGAACGCGATGGGGGCGTCGGAGTGCGAACCGCCGTTGATGATGTTCATCATCGGAACGGGCAGCGTCTTGGCGTTCGAACCGCCGATGTAGCGATAGAGAGGCATGCCGAAGTAGTTTGCGGCAGCCTTCGCTACTGCGAGCGATACGCCGAGGATGGCGTTTGCTCCGAGGTTCGACTTGGTCTTCGTGCCGTCGAGCTCGATCATGGCCTTGTCGACGCCTACCTGGTCGGTAACGTTCATGCCCACGATTGCGGGAGCGATTACCTTGTTGACGTTCTCGACTGCTTTCAGAACGCCCTTGCCCAGATAACGGCCCTTGTCGCCGTCGCGGAGCTCCAAGGCCTCGTTCTCGCCGGTGGATGCGCCGCTCGGAACGGCTGCGCGGCCGAATGCGCCCGAAGCGGTGGTTACTTCAACCTCGACGGTGGGGTTGCCTCTCGAATCGAGAATCTCTCTTGCGTGAATTTCAACGATTTGCATAGTTGTAATTTTTAATTGATATGTTGTTTGAAAACTTCGTTGCGGTTTATCGACGCAAAAATACAAAAAAATTTAAAATATGCTGTTAAATAAATAACATTA
>CAMWIG010000232.1 GCA_947174295.1 uncultured Alistipes sp.
GTCGACGGTCTCGACCCACTCGTCGCCCTCGCGCTTGATGGTAATCATCATCTGGCGCAGACCCTGTCCGTTAACGACCATATCTACGGCGGTCACCGTACCCGAAATCGGGGAGTGGATGTTCGCCGACATGAAACTCGACGCCTCGGCAATCAACTGACCCGTCAGCACCTTGTCGCCCTTGGCGACCTTGGCCGTCGCGGGAGCGCCGATATGCTGGGCGAGAGGAATCGTCACCACGTCGGGCAGGGCGAGCGTCT
This sequence comes from uncultured Alistipes sp., assembly GCA_947174295.1. Classification (GTDB taxonomy): domain Bacteria; phylum Bacteroidota; class Bacteroidia; order Bacteroidales; family Rikenellaceae; genus Alistipes. The sequence continues at coordinate 261 of CAMWIG010000232.1, forward strand.
CGACGGCCGCGCCCCGGCTCAACTTGTTTTCCGACGGATGAACTCCGCCTATTGGAAATGTCTTCATATCTGAAATGTCTCTATTTTAATTACTCTTCGGTTCATTATGCCTCCTTTTTCGGCTCTGCGGCGGCTTTCGGCGCTTCGGCGGCGGGAGCTGCTTTCGGTGCTGCGGGAGTCTTGGGCTCCTTGGGCAGCGGCTCCATGCCCACGAGCTTGATTGCACCCGTAGGACACTCGTTCACGCACTTGCGGCAGAGCTTGCACTTCGTAGAGTCGATGAAGGCCACGTTGTTCTCGACGGTAATGGCACCGAACGGGCAGACCTTGGCGCACTTTCCGCAGCCGATGCAGCCGGCCTTGCAGGCCTTCATCACTGCGGCGCCCTTGTCCTTCGACACGCACGACACGTAGACGGCGCGGTTCTTCGGCCACTTCTTGCGCAGCTCGATAATCATCTTCGGGCAGGCCTTGACGCAGGCTCCGCAGGCCGTACACTTGTCGGCATCGACCTCCGGCAGACCCGTTTCGGGATTGACGCGAATGGCATCGAACGCGCAGGCCACGACGCAGTCGCCGAAGCCCAGACAGCCGAACGAGCAGCCCGTATCACCGACGTAGAGCGACGAAGCGACGGCACACGACCTGGCTCCGTCGTAGGCATTGGTGTGCGGACGCTTGGCGCACGTACCTGCGCAGCGGACGGTAGCGACCTGAGGTTCCTTCTCGGGAGCAGCCTTGCCGAGGTAACCGGCGCACGCCTTCATCGTATCGGCACCGCCCACGGGACAGAACAGATCCGAAATATCGTCACGCTTTACCAACGCATCGGCCATACCGCGACAACCCGCGAAACCGCAGCCGCCGCAATTGGCACCCGGGAGCATCTTCTCCACATCGTCGATACGCGGATCCTCTTCGACCTTGAATTTCTGGGCTACGAAGTAGAGAATCACAGCGGCCAGAATTCCCAACACGCAAAGTGTCAGGACAGTAAAAAGTAATACTTCCATTATTGTTTAGTAATTGTAAAGTGAATTGTATTTTCTATCTTCCGGCGGAACAGCCAGATGAGACCGTAGTAGAGCGCCACTCCGCCGACGGCGGCCAGAGCGCTCCGGCCCTCGCTCCACCCGAACGCTTCGATACCGGCGACGAGCACGGCGACGAGCACGGCGAGCGCGCCGACGTAGCCCAGCGCCACGGCCACTCCGGCGGCATGGCGGAATACTCCGACCCGCACCGCGTCGCCCGCGGCATACGACGCGGCATCGTCGGTGAGCACCTCGACGATTTTCTCCTGCGACTCGCTCATGCCGCACGCGGAACGCGCCTTGCAGCTGCCGCATGCGCTTCCGGCGACGATGCGCACACGCACTGTCGCACCTTCGACGCACTCGACCACACCGCTATGTTCGATGATTTCCGACATCTTCTCCGAGCGCTTAGTCACCGTATTTGTTCGTGAGAGGCATCAGGCGCTCGTGACCGAACGCGCAGGCCGACAGACGAAGCACGGGAGGGAACTGGTAGCGTTTCTTCTCGTTGCGCATAATCATGGAGTGAATCTTCTCGACGACCTCCGAGTCGAAGCCGGCATTGATTATCTCCTCGCGATGCTGCCCCTCCTCTATCATGCGGTAAAGAATAGCATCCACGACCTCGTATGGCGGCAGTATGTCGCTGTCCTTCTGCCCGGGGCGAAGCTCCGACGAAGGCTCCTTGTCGAGAATGCTCTCGGGAATGGGATTGCCGTATGTTCGGTTGATATATCGCGCCAGGTCGTACATCTCGCTCTTGTAGAGGTCGCCCGTGACGCTGAACGCTCCGGCCGTATCGCCGTAGAGCGTGCAGAATCCGAGTGCATTTTCGCTCTTGTTCGACGAGTTGAGAAGTATGTGCCCGGTCTTGTTCTGCAAGGCCATCAGAAGCGTAGTTCGGATTCGCGTCTGGATGTTCTCCTCCGTGGCGTCGAACTCCGTGCCGCCCGTAATCGGTTCGAGCACGTTCATCATGGTCTGGTATATGTCCGATATGGGGAGAATGTCGCGCTTGATACCCAGATTGTCGGCCACCTTCAAGGCATCCTCGACCGAGAGGTCGGAGGAGAACTGCGACGGCATGAGCAGCACGCGCACGTTGTCGCGGCCCAGGGCCATCACGGCGATGCAGGCCACGACAGCCGAGTCTATGCCGCCCGAAAGACCTATCGCCGCATACTTGTATCCGTTCTTTTCGAAATAGTCCTTCAAACCGCAGCACGCCGCCTCGAAGAGCATTCGCGTGCGGTCGGTGTAGGTAGTGAAGTGCATGTCGACAGGCGCATTGTCGGCGTCGAGGTCGTAGACTCCGAAATCCTCCTCGAACGAGCGGAGCATCATCGTAAGCTCGCCGCGGCTGTTGATGACACCCGACGTGCCGTCGTAGACTATTTCGGTCGAACCGCCCACCTGATTAACCAGCACGATGTTCTTGCCCTCGACGAATGCGAGGTTGTGCATGAGGTTGTAGCGGGCCGAAAGCATACCCTTGCCGTAGCGGCGGGCGTTGACGTTGATTATGGTGTCTACCGAGCTGTCGAAATCGTGCGACCGGCTCAGGTCGTCGCCCACGACGATTGCGAACTTGTGGCCTTTGATCGTAGCGTATTCGAATCCGCCGCCCGAGACGAGGAATCCCATCTCGCGACGCGCCGTGATGTGGCGCTTGCTGATGTAACGGAGCACCTGACGGTTCTGGATGAGCGCCGCCGCCGACACGGCTCCGTTCTCCGTGAGGAGCGGCATGCCGACGATGGCCGCTATGTCGTCGCAGTGCGATGCTATCTGCACCATAGCATCCTCGCACAATTCGAGGAACGTCGTTTTA
>CAMWIG010000233.1 GCA_947174295.1 uncultured Alistipes sp.
CTTATAGAACAGGGGAATGGTCGCGAGACCCTTGTCGAACTGGTCGAGTCCGAAGCTCTCGTTGGGCGAGTGAATCGCGTCGCGGGAGAGTCCGAAGCCGAGCAGTATGGACTTGATGCCGAGTATCGACTCGAAACCGCTCACGACGGGTATCGAACCGCCCGAATAGAACGGCAGCGGCTTGCGGCCGAAGCTCTCCTCGACGGCGCGTTCGGCGGCACGGTAGGCCGGAATGTCGGTCGGGGAGACGTAGGGAGCTCCGCCGTGCAGCAGCTTCACGCCGACGGTGACGCTCGCGGGGGCGATGGCGCGGAAATGCTCCTCGAACAGACGGCCTATCTTCTCCCAGTTCTGGTCGGGAACCAGACGCATCGAAATTTTGGCCGAGGCGCGCGACGGGATGATGGTCTTCGTGCCCTCGCCCGTGTAGCCGCCCCAGATGCCGTTGACGTCGAGCGACGGGCGGATGCCGGTGCGTTCGATGGTCGTGTAGCCCTCCTCGCCCTCCAATTCGGCGACTCCGATGGCGCGGCGGTAGTCGTCTGCCGAGAACGGAGCGCGGTTGAACGCCTCGCGTTCGGCTGCCGAGAGCTCGCGGACATCGTCGTAGAATCCGGGGACGGTCACGTGGCCCTTGTCGTCGACGAGCGAAGCCACCAGACGTGCGAGCACGTTGGCCGGGTTGGCCACGGCGCCGCCGTAGAGGCCCGAGTGGAGGTCCTTGTCGGGGCCCGTGACCTCGACCTCCATGTAGGTTATGCCGCGCAGACCGCACGTAATCGACGGCGTGTCGAGCCCTATCATCGACGTATCGGAGATGAGTATGACGTCGGCGGCGAGCATGTCGCGGTTGTCGGCGCAGAACTTATAGAGGTTCTCCGAACCAATCTCCTCCTCGCCTTCGAGCATGAACTTCACGTTGCACGGCAGCGAATCGGTGGCGCACATCGCTTCGAAAGCCTTTACGTGCATGAAGAGCTGTCCTTTGTCGTCGTCGGCGCCGCGTCCCCAGATTCGGCCGTCTTTGACGACGGGCTCGAACGGCTCGGTGCGCCATTCGTCGCGCGGCTCCTCGGGCATGACGTCGTAGTGGCCGTAGACCAGTACGGTGCGGGCGGCCGGGTCGATGATTTTTTCGGCGAAGACGACCGGATTGCCGTCGGTGGGCATCACCTCGGCATGGTCGGCACCGGCTGCGACGAGCGATCCGGCAAGCCACTCGGCACATCGCTGCATATCGGGTTTGTGTTCGGATTGCGCACTCACCGACGGAATGCGCAGCAGGTCGAACAACTCGCTGAGGAATCGCTCTTTGTTGGATTCGATATAATTCGTTACTTTATCCATAGGTCAGTTCTGTTTTTTCAGGATGTAAAGGTCGGCGGTCGAGCCGCACAATGCGTTGCCCGTGCTGTCGAGCATGCGGAGCGATTCTCCGTCATGCAGGAACAGCGCGGCGAAACCCTCGCCGGCACCGGGCGACAGCCTGACGGTGTCGCCGCAGATGCGGTAGGTGCCCGACTCCGCAAACTCGGTTTCGCGCTCCTCGTAGTCGCAGGTCATGGAGTAGCGGCCGTCGGCCGAGAGGCTGACGACGACATTTATTCCCGGACAGTCGGCGGCGGGAATCCGGCCCGCATAGGTGCCGGACACGCCGTCGCGGCTGCCGCACGAGACGGCAGCGACGAGGACGGATGCGAAAAGAAGTGTGCGCAGTTTCATATATCAATGTCAGATGTTGCAAATCTCCTTTATCTCGGCGATGAAGCGCTGGGCGAGAGCATCGGCCTCCTCCATCGACTTAGCTTCGGTGTAGACGCGGATGATAGGCTCGGTGTTCGACTTGCGAAGGTGAACCCAATTCTCGGCGAAGTCGATTTTCACGCCGTCGATATCGTTCACTTTCTCACCGGCATATTTGGTCTTTACCTCACGAAGAACTTTATCTACGTCGATGGCCGGCGTAAGCTCGATTTTGTTCTTCGACGCGAAGTACGACGGGTAGGTTGCGCGCAGCTGCGTCATGGTCATGTCCTTCGAGGCCAGATAGGTCAGGAACAGAGCCACGCCGACCAGCGCGTCGCGGCCGTAGTGGAGCTCGGGGTAGATGACTCCTCCGTTGCCCTCGCCGCCGATGACGGCACCCGTCTCCTTCATCTTGGCCACCACGTTGACCTCGCCGACGGCCGAAGCGGCATAGCTGCCGCCGTGACGCTCGGTGATGTCGCGCAGAGCACGCGAGGAGCTGAGGTTAGAGACCGTGTTGCCCTTCTTGTGCGAAAGGATGTAGTCGGCGACGGCTACCAGCGTGTACTCCTCGACAAACATCGAGCCATCCTCGCTGACGAATGCCAGACGGTCGACATCGGGGTCGACGACAACGCCCAGGTCGGCCTTCTCGCGGCGGATGACCTCGGAAATCTCGGTGAGGTTCTGCGGCAGCGGCTCGGGATTGTGCGCGAAGTGGCCCGTAGGCTCGCAGTTGAGCTCGACCACGTCGCAGCCCAGTTCGCGGAGCAGCTTGGGGATGACGATACCGCCCACGGAGTTCACGGCGTCGACGACCACGCGGAACTTGCGCTTGCGCACGGCCTCGACGTCGACCATCGGCAGGGCGAGAACCTGCGCGATGTGGGTGTCGTTGAACGATTCGCGGGAGATGACCTTGCCCAAGGCGTCGACCTCGGGGTAGAGGTAGCTGTCGTCCTCGGCCAGAGCCAGAACGCGCTTGCCTTCGGCGTCGTTGAGGAACTCGCCGTCGGAGTTCAGAAGTTTCAGGGCGTTCCACTGCTTGGGGTTGTGCGATGCGGTGATGATGATTCCGCCGTCGGCCTTGTTGGTGATGACGGCCATCTCGGTGCCGGGCGTGGTGCAGAGTCCTACGTTGATGACGTCGACTCCGCAGCCGAGCAGCGTTCCTTCGATAAGGTCGTTGACCATCTCGCCCGAGATGCGGGCGTCGCGGCCTACGACGACGGTCAGGCGGCGGCCGCCGTTGCGCTCGCTCATGAAGCGCGCATAGGCCGTTGTGAATTTCACGACGTCGATAGGCGTGAGATTGTCGGAAGTCCGGCCTCCGACGGTTCCGCGAATGCCCGAAATTGATTTGATAAGGGTCATGACAGG
>CAMWIG010000234.1 GCA_947174295.1 uncultured Alistipes sp.
ATAGTGCACGAGACGGCAGCGCTCGAACGCGGTTACGTCTCGCCGTTCGGCGATACCGACGAGTATCTGTCGCGCTACCTTGGCGACGATTACAAGGCTCGTTTCCTTGACCTTGTTGCGGCTTCGGCGGCGACGGGGATTCCCGTCATAGGCAGCATAAACTGCATAGGAGCCGACGAACGGTGGGTCGAGTATGCCACGGCGATGGCCGGGGCAGGAGCTGCGGCGTTGGAGCTCAACATCTACTTCCAGCCGACCGACCGCCACACTCCGGCGGCGGAGCTCGAACGTATGTATGTCGACGTGGCGGCCAAGGTCGCAGATGCGGTGCGTGTTCCCGTTGCGGTGAAACTCCCCGTGCGGATTACCAACATGCTGCACCTGGGCGATGCCCTGCTCGGACGCGGCGTGCGCGGACTTACGCTCTTCAACCGTTATTTCGAACCCGATGTCGACATCGAGCGCATAGCCTACACGTCCGGGTCGCCGTACAGCTCGCCCGCCGAATTGCGCGGAGTCCTGCGCCCCACGGCGCTCGCCTCGTCGCTTCTGCCGCAGCTCGACATCGCGGTATCGACCGGCGTGCACGACGGCGAGGCCGCCGTGAAGGCGCTGCTGTGCGGAGCGCGTGCCGTGCAGATATGTACGGCCATCCGCAACGACGGTTTCGAGGCGATAGGGCGCATCGGCGAGTTCGTCGACGCGTGGGCCAAACGTCAGGGATTCCGCTCGATAGAGGCTTTCCGCGGGCGTCTCGACTTCGGAAGCTCCGAACCCGGGATGTTCCACCGCGTGCAGTATATGCGATATTTTCCGCAGGAAAATAATTAGAAATTGGCAATGAGTAATTAGTAATTGCTGACGTTTATTGAGCTGTCATTCTGAGTGGGCGTCGCTCCTCCTGCGGCTCGGAATGACACAAAAAACAATTACTAATTACTCATTAATAATTGCCAATTTAACGAAAACCTCCCGTTGCCGGAGCAACGGGAGGTTTCGGTTATTTTTTCCAGAGCTTGGACATGTCCTCCAATGTCTTGCCCTTGGTTTCGGGAACCATCTTCCAGACGAAGATGGCGGCCAGTATGCAGATGACGCCGTAGACGCCGTAGGCGAACATGTGGCCGAAATTCTCGCCCATGTCTCCCAGGCGCATGTTGTACATGGGCAGGAACGTCGACGAGACGATGAAGTTGAATATCCACTGGAACGCAACGGCGATAGCCACGGCGGCGCCGCGAATCGTGTTGGGGAATATCTCGGCTATGAGAACCCAGCAAATCGGGCCCCACGACATCATGAACGATGCGCTGTAAACCATGATGCTCACTACGGAGACGATGGGAGGGATGCTCGTCATGGCGCTGCTCAGCGCGACGCCGGCCGCGCCGACGGCCATGCCTATCGAGCCCGAGATGAGCAGCGGCTTGCGGCCCCACTTCTCGACCGTGAACACGGCCAGCAGGGTGAACAGCAGGTTGATGACGCCCATTATGACGGTCTGTACCATCGGGTTGCCCATGCCCATCGAACCGAAGATGCGCGGTGCGAAGTAGAGCACGGCATTGATGCCGACGGCCTGCTGGAACACGCTGAGCATGATGCCGACGAAGATGACCGTCCAGCCGTAGGTGAAGAGCTTCTCGGTCTTCTCCTCGGCCGTGGCCTTGATTTCGGCCAGAATAGTGCGGGCCTGCGACTCGCCGTTGATGCGGCTCAGCACGCCGAGGGCCTTGTCGTCCTGTCCGGTCATGGCCAGATAGCGCGGAGTCTCGGGAACGAGCAGCACCAGCATGGCGAACAGACCTGCGGGAACGGCCTCGCTGACGAACATCAGGCGCCAGCCCGTTTCGGTAGTCCATGCCGCGGCCTCGGGGTTGATGATGCTGTTCACGCCGTTGACGAGCTGTATGACGGGATTCTCGTGGTCGCCCAGAATAATGAAGTTGACGAAGTAGACGATTAACTGTCCGCCGATGATTGCGAACTGATTCCACGACACGAGCGTGCCGCGGATGTTCGACGGTGCGATTTCGGCGATGTACATCGGGCAGATGGCCGATGCCAGACCCACGCCGATGCCGCCCAGAACGCGGTAGAGGTTGAACGTCACCAGAAGCGAGTAGGTGGGCGCTCCGTAGTCGAAGAACATGAACTCGGGATAATACGAGCCGAGCGCCGAGAGGAAGAAAAGCACGCCAGCTACGAAGAGCGAACGTTTGCGGCCCAGACGCGATGCGAACAGGCCGGAGAGGGCGCTGCCTATGATGCAGCCGATGAGGGCGCTCGACGACGTGATGCCGTGAATAGTGTCGGTATAGTCGAAGTCTGCGCCCATGAAGAACGCCTGCAATCCCTTTTCGGCACCGGAGATTACCGCCGTGTCGTAACCGAACAGCAGGCCTCCGATGATTGCGACCATCACGATCGAGAAGAGATATGCGCGGCTCCCTTGTTGGGGGTTGTTTGTCATTTGTTTCGTAGGTTTTCAGGTTGATGCGTCGAAAAAAAACGAGGCCCGCCCGTCGGACGAGCCTCGAATGCGGATGGTTATATCGTGCGGAATTTTGCGTTCGGGTTCCGACTCTTCGCACGATTCGGAACCCGATACGCTTTTCCGTGATATAATATTAGATGTACATGTTCACGAGTGCCTCGTAGAGCTCCTGCTTGCCGCTGTGCTGCGCGGGCTCGCCGTTCTTCTTGGCATACTCGTAAACCTGCTCCAAGGTGAGCTTGCCCTCCTCGAAGAGCTTGCCCTCGCCCTCGTCGTAGGAGGCGTAGCGCTCTGCGAGCATCTTCTCGTAGGGCGAGTTCTCCAACAGGTCGGCTGCGATGAGCAGTGCGCGGGCCATGACGTCCATGCCTGCGATGTGAGCGATGAAGATATCCTCCAAGTCGGTCGAGTTGCGGCGGGTCTTGGCGTCGAAGTTCGTGCCGCCGCCCTGCAAGCCGCCGCCGCGAAGGATGACAATCATGGCCTGCACCATCTCGTAGAGGTCGATGGGGAACTGGTCGGTATCCCAGCCGTTCTGGTAGTCGCCGCGGTTGGCGTCGATCGAACCCAGCATGCCGGCGTCGACGGCGCACTGCAACTC
>CAMWIG010000235.1 GCA_947174295.1 uncultured Alistipes sp.
CTTTCTCGAAACGGGTGCCGCCTTCCAGATAAAGAAGTATCTTGTCGAACTCAGAATCGGTAAAATGTTCCCGACCATGCAATGCCAATTCCTTGCGATTGTGTTTTTCCAACTGCAACTTAAAGTTGGCATACAAATTCTCCTCTTCTTTGATAGGGATGTATTCATAGCTCATCTCCTTCAAAGTTTCAATCAAACCCTGTTCAAGTATTTCTTCGCTCTGTGTCATATTCTTTGTCGGGTATAGCATTAAGGATATAAAATCCCCAATATAACGCCATACAAATATACAATATTTTAATTAAACGGATGTCTGTTGTCGAAAGATGATCGCTTGTCAATTAGATATCATCTTAGAAACTGGAAGCTATAAATATATTGTCAAGCCGATAATGATACTATTCCCAATCCTATAATGTTTTGATGGAATGGTCTAAAAGTACGGAAGTATTGGGAAATATATGGTATCACAAATCTCTATGTATTGAATATAATACCTGTATATCTGATAGTTATGCAAAGATTAGCGGTTCAAGTGTGGAGCCGATTTCCGTTTATCTATGTGAAGGTTGTGGAAAGACCCATGTAAGAATAAACGACGCGATACCCCACACTCGAATAGATATGGAGTATCGCGCAAAAAATATGAATTCGTGAAATATCGGGAAAACAAGGTGAACTAAATTTTTTAGTTGAAAAACTATAAAAAATAGTTGTGTGTGAAAATTTTTTAGTTACCTTTGCGGTTGTAACGAAGTAAAGATTTACCGTCATGGAGAAACTGACCAAAAAAGAGGAGGAGCTGATGCGGATGTTCTGGAACCGCGGGCCGCTGTTCGTTCGCGAGCTGGTGGAGATGTCGCCCGAGCCGAAGCCGCATTTCAACACGCTGTCGACCATGGTCCGCACGCTCGAAGCGAAGGGGTATCTCTCGCACGAGGCGTTCGGAAACACCTACCGCTACTATCCGCTGGTGAGCGAACGCGAGTTCGGCCGCGGGTCGCTGCGCGGCATCGTCGGCCGCTACTTCGGCAACTCGTACATGGGGGCCGTGTCGGCATTGGTCGAGGAGGAGGAGATTTCGGTCGACGAGCTGAAAAGGCTCATCGAGCAGATAGAGCGTCAATCCGAAAAGTAGAGGAGGAAGCGATATGCACGATTTTTTGTTGTATGAACTGCGCGTAGGCATCTGCCTTGCGGTCTTCTACCTCTTCTACAAGCTGTTGCTGAGCCGCGAGACGTTCCATCGCCTGAATCGCGTGCTGATTGTGGCCTCTGTCGCGGTGTCGTTCCTGCTGCCCGTGTGCCGCGTGACGCTCTACGAGGAGCTGCCCGTGTCGGCCGCGGTCGAAGAGCCGGCCGTCACAGCTCACGTCGTCGATGCCGCCGATGCTGCTGCGCCGTTCGATTGGGTGCTGCCGCTGGTGGTGCTGTGGATTGCGGGTGCCGGGGCGACGCTGGCGTGGATTGCCGTGTCGATGGTGCGAATCGTAGGAATCATCCGCAGCGGTCGCTGCGAGGAGCTCGATGGCCGCGTTACGCTGGTGCGGGTCTTGCGCGAGCTCACGCCGTTTAGCTGGATGCGGTGGATTGTGATTTCGGAGCGCGATATGGCCGAGAGCGGCGACACGGTGCTGCGACACGAGCGTGCGCACATACGCCTGCGCCACTCGTGGGATTTGCTCCTGACCGACCTTGCGGGCTGTGCGCAGTGGTTCAATCCGGCGATGTGGCTTCTGCGTGCCGAGCTGCGTGCGATACACGAGTACGAGGCCGATGCAGCCGTGCTGGCGAGCGGTGTCGATGCGCGCGAATATCAGATGTTGTTAATAAAAAAGGCCGTCGGCGGGAGGTGGTACTCAGTCGCCAACAGCCTCAATCACAGTAAACTTAAAAACCGTATTACCATGATGTTGCGAGAAAAATCATCGCGGATTGCAGCGGCTCGCACGCTGCTGCTCGTTCCGCTTGCGTCGATAGCCGTCGGCGCATTCGCCCGCACGGTCTATGTGCCTGCCGGTGACAAAAGTAATGAAATTTATCGAATCGGCCAAGCCGCCGGCGACACTCTGCGGATAGCAGGCTGTGCTGCTGCGGACGGCGGCTCCGACCAAACGGTCGAGGTCGTCCGCAAGGCCGACGGTTCGACTTCCGTCACTACGACTACGACCGTGACGACCGGCAGCGCGGTCGCCGTGTCGGCTCTGCCGGCGGACAAACCGCAGTCGGTCTCCGTGACGTTCGAGGTCGTTGATTCGCAGAGCGGGGAACCGATTCCCGGAGTCATCGTCTTGCAGACCGTCTCGTCGACCGATGGCGGCCATACGGCCAGCGCGAGCCGCAGCTCGGTGACCGACAAGTCGGGCCGTGCCAAGATGGAGGTTGCGTGCGGTGTCCCGGTGCGGTTCATGATGGTGGACTATTCCGATTTTGCGATGACCCTCTCCGAGGGATTGGACGGTATGACGACCCGTGTGGCGCTCACGCCGGGCGAATCGTGTGTCAAGGCGGCGAAGACCTCCGAGAAGGTGCTCTATATCGTCGACGGCAAGCAGACCGACAGCGATGCGCTGGCCGGTATCGATCCCTCGACAATCAAGAGCATGACAGTGCTCAAAGATGCCGTTTCGACGGCCGAGTACGGCGACAAGGCGGCGAACGGAGTCGTCATCGTGACGACACGCACCGGGGACGGAGCGGACGGTGCTGCGACCGTTACGACTGCCACGGTGACCGGGACGACTGGTACGATGGTTTCGATTTCGAAGAGCGCGTCGTCCGACGGAGCCGCTGCGAAAAGCGCCGTGTTGGAGTCGTCGAACGGCAAGACAGTCTACTATGTCGACTCACGCCGGGTTTCGCGCAAGGCCGTGAGCAAGCTGTCGGCCGACAGAATCGCCAATGTCAATGTCGACAAGAGCGGTTCCGTTACCCGTGTCGACATTACGACGAAATAGACCGGCCGTCTCGCGTGCGGGCGTTCCCGACATTTTGAAATAAAAGTACCGAAGAGTGCGGTGCGGCCAATTTCTCCCACCCCCCACGGACGCGTGGCCCCGAGCAGTATGGATGCATTCTTAGCCCCCGGCGGG
>CAMWIG010000236.1 GCA_947174295.1 uncultured Alistipes sp.
GTAGCCCGACAGCCTCCCGGTTACGATTGAAAACCGCCCTGCGATATGCGGGGCGGTTTGCTTTTGTAAAGTGGCGGGTGTCCGAAACGTTCGGCAGGCTGCGCGCGACAGCCTGCGGTTTCCCGTTTCCGTCGGCGATAGGCTGCCGGCGTGCCCGGCCGTGGATTCAGTACTTGCCTTTCCAGAGGGTGCGGATGCGTTCTGCGATTTTGGCCTCGGCGGCGTTCTGTTCGTCGGGTTCGTAGAAGCGCGTGCCGGCGAGCGATTCGGGCAGGAACTCCATCTCGGCGAAGTGGCCCTCGAAGTCGTGGGCGTACTTGTACCCTTTGCCGTAGCCGGCCTTGCTCATGAGTTTGGTGGGGGCGTTGCGCAGGTGCAGCGGCACGGGGCGGTTCGTGGTGTCGTTCTCGACCATTGCCAGTGCGCGGTTTATGGCCATGTATGCCGAGTTGCTCTTCGGCGAGGTCGCCAGATAGATTACCGTCTCGGCCAGAGTGATGCGCGCCTCGGGCATGCCTATTTTGTGCACGGTGTCGAAACATGCGTTGGCGAGCAGCAGTGCGTTGGGGTTGGCGAGTCCGATGTCCTCCGAAGCGAGAATGACCAGACGCCGGGCGATGAAGCGCGGCTCCTCGCCTCCGGCGAGCATGCGCGCGAGGTAGTATATGGCGGCGTTGGGGTCGCTGCCGCGAACCGACTTGATGAATGCCGAGATGACGTCGTAGTGCTGCTCGCCCTGTTTGTCGTAGAGCGCTATGTTCTGTTGCAGACACTCGGTGACGTAGTCGTCGGTGATGGTCAGCGGGCCGTCGGCGGCCCCCGTGACGATGTCGAGTATGTTGAGGAGCTTGCGGGCGTCGCCGCCGGAGAAGCGGAACAGTGCGCCGGTCTGCTCGACGCGTATCTCGCGCTGTCGCAGAAGCTCGTCGGCGGAGAGCGCACGGTCGAGCAGCGTTTGCAGGTCGTCGTCCTCCATGGGGCGCAGTATGTAGACCTGACAGCGGCTCAGAAGCGGCGATATGACTTCGAACGACGGGTTCTCGGTCGTCGCGCCGATGAGCGTGAAGACTCCCTTCTCGACCGCTCCGAGCAGCGAATCCTGCTGCGCCTTGTTGAATCGGTGGATTTCGTCGATGAACAGGAACGGCGGCCGCGTGTCGAAGAACTGCTGGCGCTTGGCCTGCTCGATGACCTCGCGCACGTCCTTGACTCCCGACGTGACGGCCGACAGCGTGAACATGGGCCGCTGCAACTCTGCGGCGACGATGTTGGCGAGTGTCGTCTTGCCGACTCCCGGCGGGCCCCACAGGATGAACGAGGGGACGTTGCCCGTTTCGAGGAATTTGCGGAATACGCCGTTGCGGCCTACGAGGTGGTCCTGCCCGATATAGTCGTCGAGCGTGCGCGGGCGAAGTCTCTCTGCGAGCGGTGCGGCCATGGATTGTCGGATTTTAACGGTTTGCGCCGCTGCTTTCTGCCGGGCGGCGGTTTCGGATGTTGCTGCGGAGCGTCAGGATGTTGAACGCATTGGCGACGGCACCCGTCCACAGACATATGCGCACGGCGATGCCGACGGGTTCGTCGGATATGTACGTCGAAATGATGAGTGCGGCGAGTACGACCGTCAGCACTGCGGACATCCACATGAATATTTTCGATACGGTTGGCGACATCTCTATATTCGTTTATTTCGTGTGCGGCCGCTCCTGAGGGCCGTGGTGCAAAGATACGAATAAGCCGAGAGAAAAAGCAAGCTTGCTTGCATTTTTTCCGAGGCGAAGTATCTAAGGCGACAGCCAAAGTACGAATAAGCGAGGGTAAAAGCAAGTTTACTTGTATTTTGCCGAGCGGGAGTATCTAAGACGAAGTCAAAGTACGAATAAGCGAGGGCAAAAGCAAGTTTACTTGTATTTTGCCGGTCGGAGTGGGGCTTCGCGGCTGCGGTGTTGGCGGTTTCGGATGGATTGCCTATATTTGTAGTGACGAAAATCACTGTTGCTTATGAAACGTTTATTTTTTGCCGTCGTGCCGGCGCTCGTTGCGATGAGCATCGGGTGCGGAAGCCGCGACGCTCTTTTCACCCGGTTCGACTATGTCGGGTTCGATTCCCGGTTCGACCGCGAAATCGACCCGCGCAACGAATATTTCAATCCCGTTTTGAGCGGATTCCATCCCGACCCGAGCATCTGCCGCCGTGGCGGCGACTACTTTCTGGTGAACTCGACGTTCACATTCTTTCCGGCGATTCCCGTGTGGCACAGCCGCGATTTGGTGAACTGGCGCAGGGTGGGGCATGCCGTCGACCGTCCGTCGCAGCTGCCGCTCGACTCGCTGCGGTTCAACCGGGGAGTCTACGCTCCCGACATCAGCTACAATCCGCACAACGATACGTTCTATATAATAAACACATGCGTCGACGGTGTGGAGAACTACATAGTCAAGTGCAAAGACCCCTTGGCGGGCGGTTGGAGCGATCCGATACCTCTGCCTGAGGTGGAGGGCATCGACCCGTCGCTGTTTTTCGACGACGACGGCCGCGCATATCTGCTGCACAACGACATGCCGCCGGGCGGGCGGCAGTGGAAGAGTCATCGTGCGCTGTGGCTGCGGGAGTTCGACACCGAGCGCGACTGTACGGTCGGCGAACGCACTCTGCTGCTCGACGGAGGTTTGGATTTCGCAGCGCAGCCCGAGTGGCTCGAAGGGCCGCACCTTTATAAACACGACGGCCGTTACTACCTGCTGGCTGCCGAGGGCGGAACCTACGAGGAGCATTCGCAGGTGGCTCTCGTGTCGGACGACATACGCGGCCCTTACGTGCCGTGCGCCGTGAATCCGATACTGACGCAGCGCGACCTGCCGGCCGACCGTGCGGATAAGGTTACGAGCGTCGGGCATGCCGACATGGTATGCACTCCCGAAGGCGAATGGTGGGCCGTGTTTCTCGGCTGCCGTCCCTACGACGGCGACTTCTACAACACGGGGCGCGAAACATTCCTGCTGCCCGTGGCTTGGCGCGACGGCGGCCCGGTGATTCTTGCGCAGGGCGAGGCCGTGCCGACGGTGGTGCGCAAGGAGGGGCTGGAAC
>CAMWIG010000237.1 GCA_947174295.1 uncultured Alistipes sp.
GTGTAGCGGCTGCCGACGAAATCAATCGACTAGAACTACGTGTACTCGCTATGAACGGGATATGTTCCGTCGAGAATGTGGGTGAACTCATGAAGCATCGTTCCGGCGATTCGCTCGCTGTCGATTTTGCGGTCGAAGAATTTCGCGCCGAGTATGTTGATTTGCAGTCCGTTCTCGGCCGAAGCGAGGTTCGTCGTTCCCGTATTGCTGATTTCGAAGCTGCCCACCACGAAGAGCACTTTCGGGAAGAACTTCTTCGCGAAGAGCGTCGGGTCTTCGTCCATGCTTCCGGTGCTCATCATTTCGGCCATGGCATCGAGAGTGGAGAATTTTACGAGCTTGGCGATTTCGATGGCCTTCTCCACGGGAGGAGGCGAAACCCAATATCCGAAGTTGGTTTCGCGATCCGGCATCTTGTACTCGTAGCGGATGTTGTACGGTTCGACGAAATGGCGCATCAGCCATGCGTCGAATTCGGTCTGCACGCTATTGTCGACGGGAAAGATGCTCCGGGCGTCGGGTTCGTCCTTTTCGCACGAAACGATGCCGAGTACTGCGGCGGCCAATGCTGCGATTCTTATGATTGAATATTTCATATTTTTACTGTTTTGTGTCTGTAATTACTGCAAAAACGGATGTCCGGGCTCGGTCTCGTTGCGGGGATTCGCCTCGATGCCTGCCGATACGACCTCCTGCGGGAGCTGGAACGCTCGGCGCAGGTCGCGCACGGGCAGCGTGGCGCTCACGGTGTAGCCGGTCGTGGTCTCGTCGATGTAGTTCGAATCTTCGAAACGGTCTACGGCGATTCCGTAGCGCTTTACGTCGCCCCAGCGGAGTCCGTCGGCCAAAGTCTCGATGCGGCGGCAGAAGAGCAGACACTGAATCATGTTCTCCTGTTCGCCGGGTTCGATTTCGAAGCCGTGAGGATTGAGCGGCTTGCGCGAAGTCGGATTCTCGGCCGTGTAAACCTCGATGTAGTCGTTCGATGCCGGATTGCCGTAAACTTCATTGATGCGGTCGCGGGTGAGCGATACGACTCCGTTCTGCCCCACCTTGTAGAACGACTTGCTCCATGCCTCCATGTCGGCCGTCGCACGGTCGTAGTCTTTAAGATGGATATATGCCTCCGCGCGGTTGAGCAGAGTCTCGTTCGTGGTGAACGCTACGAACGTACTGCGGCTGTAACCCGTGCCGGCCACCGGGTCGGCTACCTCCCACTGCGGATACCACTTGGGCATGTAGACCTTGTTCGTGATGTTGTCGTCCCACTGGAACGGTGCGTGACGGTAGATTTTGTCCGAGGAGTTGTCCTTCCAACGGTCGTAGGCGCCGCCCATAGGCCGTTTCGAACGGAATGTCTCGGTCTTGCATACGCGATTGTTGTGCGTGTAGCGCGAACCCGTGCCGTCCCATGCGAAGAACATGCCTCCCGAAGCCGAGTAAAGAGGAATCATCATGAGGTTGAACTTGTGGCTGGCGCTGATATAGTCCAGACAGCGCACCTTGCCGTCCCACATGAGTTTGCTGGTGGCCTCCCAGTCGCGCAGCATGATCGACGGGTCGCTGCCCAGAACCTTGTCGGCATACTCTACGACCTTGTCCCACTTCATGTAGTAGAGGTAGAATCGTGCGGCGAACGCGCAGGCCGCCTGACGGTTGAAATGATACTTGGGCACGGAGTAGTTGTCGTCCGATATGAGCGGCACGCCCGCTTCGATGTCTTCGGCAATCTTTGCGTAGACCGTTTTCAGGTCGTCGCGCTTGTACGTCGGGTTGAGCGTCGTTTCGGGCTTGGTGAGGTAGGTGACGCCGAGATATTCGCCGCTGAGCGTCGGGTGATACGGCAGACAGTAGAGCATCGTCAGGCAGAAGTGCGCATAGGCTCTGCACAGCAGCGCTTCGCCCTTGGCCGGCAGAAGCTCGGCAGGAGTTCCGAGGTCGGCTATGGCCTGCAACGCCGTGTTTGCCACTCCGATGCTGTTGTAGTATGCCTGCCACGTGTTGACGTTGCTGTCGTTGTCGGCTTCGGTCATATCCTTCCAATAGTTATTCTGGTTCATGAGCATGTTGCCGTTGGGGTTCTTTTCGCCGCGGTCGTCGCAGTTGTCGGACGCCAACTCGCACATGCGGACATAGCTGCGTGTGGGATATGCCGATACGAGCAGTTTGTTGATTTTCTCCACCGTATTCAGCTCGGCACGGTTGTCGGGCAGCTCGTCCAGAAAATCGTTGCACGAGTACAGACCGCCTACCGCAGCTGCGGAGAGCATTATCGTGAATATTTTTTTCAGTTTCATCGCTTGTTCGTTTAGAAGGTGATACGGCAGGTTAACGTGAATTGCTTCGGCATGGGAACGGCTACACCGCCCGTATTGAAGAACTCGGGGTCCTGACCGTGGAGTTTCTTGTCGGAGTAGATAAG
Organism: uncultured Alistipes sp.; assembly: GCA_947174295.1. Classification (GTDB taxonomy): domain Bacteria; phylum Bacteroidota; class Bacteroidia; order Bacteroidales; family Rikenellaceae; genus Alistipes. The sequence continues at coordinate 2,423 of CAMWIG010000237.1, forward strand.
GAACGGATTGGTGGCCTGAACTTTGAGCGACAAACCTCCCATGCGGAGTTTCGAGACTATCGGCTTCGGGAACTCGTAGGAGAGCGAAATCTCCTTCATGCGTATGAAATCGCCCTTTGCGATGCGCACGTCCGAATAGTTGTAGGCGCTGTACGCCACGTAGAGGTTGTGTATGTCCTGATTCTGCCGGGTGCTCGCTATGGCCGGAACATTCGTGCGAAGCTCGTCGCCCGGATTGACGAATCGGTTGCGGAACTCTTTCGGCATGGCCGTCAGGTCGGAGTAGGCGTTCGAGAATATCGGGTCGAGACGAACGACGTTGCCGAACGAGTAGGTCATGAATACGTTAAGCGTCAGATTCTTCCACTTGAATATGTTGCCGAAGCTGCCGGTAATCGTCGGATCGGCCGGGCCTTCGTATTTCAGATTGCTGAAATTGCTCGTCTCCTGGAACTGTATGTCGGTCGATGTCACCTCGCCCTTGGTATTGAGGAACGTGGGAATGCCCATATCGGTCAAACCTTGGAATTTGAGCGAGAATATCGAACCGCGCGGATAGCCCTCCATCGAATATCCGGCACCGGTCAGATAGTCTATGGTGCGCAGCGTCGTGTTGAGCTTGGTGACCTTGTTGTCCATGTGCGCGAAGATGAAG
>CAMWIG010000238.1 GCA_947174295.1 uncultured Alistipes sp.
GTAATCGTGTTGATGCCGACCTTGAATTCCTTCGCTACTTGAATGAGTCTTAATTTTCGTTCATTTGTCATATTTCGATTCTCCTTGTTTTCTCGTTAATTACTCCTCGAACTCCGCTTTGAGGATTTCGACTACCTTCTGTGCGGTTTCGAGTTCGAGGTCGGCGCGCGTGGCAATCTCTTCGACGGAGAGTTCCAGCACGCTCTTGGCGGTGTCGCAGCCGACGGCTTTCAGCGCGTCGATAATCCATCCGTCGATTTCGTCGGCGAACTCGGTCAGCGCTACGTCCTCCTCCTCTATTTCGCGGTAAACGTCGATGTCGTAGCCGGTGAGCATCTTCGACAGACGGATGTTCAGACCGCCCTTGCCGATTGCCAGCGACACCTGATCGGGTTTGAGGTAAACCGAAGCGGTCTTGCGCTCCTCGTCGATGGTGATGCTCGAAATCTTGGCGGGGTTGAGCGAACGCTGAATCATGAGCTGCGTGTTGGCCGTGTAGTTGACCACGTCGATGTTCTCGTTGCGCAGCTCCTTGACTATGGTGTAGATTCGCGAACCCTTCATTCCGACGCAGGCGCCAACGGGGTCGATGCGCTCGTCGTAGGACTCCACTGCTACCTTGGCGCGCTCGCCGGGGATGCGGGCAATCTGCTTGATGGTAATCAGACCGTCGAAAATCTCGGGAACCTCCTGCTCGAAGAGTCTTTCGAGGAACTTGTTGGCCGTGCGCGACAGAATGATGCGCGGCTGGTTGTTGTTCATCTCCACGCTCTTGACGATGGCCTTTATCGTGTCGCCCTTGCGGTAGAAATCGTTGGGAATCTGCTCGCTCTTGGGCAGCAGCAGCTCGTTCTCGTCGTCGTCGAGAATCAGCACCTCCTTTTTCCACACCTGATATACCTCGCCGGAGATTATCTCGCCGACCTTCTCCTTGTACTTCTCGAAGAGGTTGGCCTTTTCGAGGTCGAGGATGCGCGAAGCGAGATTCTGGCGCAGCGACAGAACCATGCGGCGGCCGAACGATGCAAGACGAATCTCGTCGACATACTCGTCGCCCACCTCGTAGGAGGCGTCGATCTGTTTCATCTCCGACTCGGAAATCTGCATGTTGGGATTCTCCACGGCGCCGTCCTCGACGACGGTGCGCGTGCGCCAGATTTCGAGGTCGCCCTTCTCGGGGTTGATAATCACGTCGAAGTTCTCATCCGTCTCGTACTGCTTTTGGAGCGCGTGACGGAATACGTCCTCCAACACACCTATCATGGTGCTCTTGTCGATGTTTTTCAGCTCCTTGAACTCTGCGAAGTTGCTGATAAGGTTGAGATTGTCCATTTTGAGTATATATTTTATTTTTGTCTTATGTTCTCTTTTCGGGCCGGCTGCGCCGGCTTTCGGTTCTCGCGCGCCTGCTGAAAGCAATTTTGAATTTTAATTCGGCAGCGTTGCCTTTCGTCTCTTTTGCGCCAGCTAATTTTGAATTTTGAATTTTGAATTCTGAATTTTGAATTATTTAAAGTCCAGCCACTCCTTGGTGTACTTGATGCCGTCGAATCCGTAGCGGCGCGTGACGCGCACTGTCTGCTTGCGCTTGCGGCCCTCGACAGCCTGCTTCTCCTCGTAGGAGAGGGTTATGCCCTCCTCGTCGGCTTCGTCGAGCACGGCGAGAACCTTCACTCCGTCGGAGAGCAGAACCTCCACCGATTTGCCTATGAGTTTCCTGTACTGACGCAGGCAGCGCAGCTCCGAGCCGATGCCGGCCGAAGCGACCGTAAGCGAGAAGTCCTCCTCGTCGCGGTCGAACGCCTCCTCCACCGTGCGCGACAGAGCCACGCAGGCGTCGATGGCCACCGACGTGTCGCTGTCGAGCGTGAGCTCCACTTCGTTGGCGGGCGTGCAGGTGCACCCCACGACGAACATGTCGGAGCCTTGAAGATGATTTTCAGCGATTTCGATTATTTTTTTGCAATCTATCATAATTCGGATGTTTATCGTATGGTACGAAATAAGGGGACTCTCCGTCCCCTTATCCTTCGTTTTCGATGCAAATATAGCTATTATTTTCGTATCGTCAAAATATTTCGTCGCTTTTTGCGGTCGAAATTTCTATCCGACAATCGCTTCCGCATCGGTCGCATGTCTATCTCTCCGCTGCGGCGTAGGGTTTGATAATGCCGCGTTGCGACGAGCGGATGAACGTCAGCAGTGCGTCGCGGTCTTCGCTCTGCGGCACGGCGCGCTCGGCCTCGTCGCAGCCGTTGGCGTAGTTGAGACCGCTCTGGAAGATTATGCGGCATGCGTCGTGAATCTCGGCGATGCGCTCGGCCGAGAAGCCGCGGCGCGAGAGTCCGATTTTGTTGATTCCCGCGAAGCGCATCGTGTCGTTGCGGACGATGACGAACGGCGGGACGTCCTGACCGATTAGGGCGCCGCCCTGAATCATGGCGTGCGCACCGATGTGTACCCACTGGTGTACGGCCGCATGGCCGCCGATTACCACCCAGTCGCCGACCTCGACCTCGCCGGCGAGCGATACGCGGTTGGCGATTACGCAGTGACTGCCCACCACGTCGTCGTGTGCGATATGCACGTAGGCCATCAGCAGGTTGTGGCTGCCGACCACGGTCTTTCCGCGCGAGGCGGTGCCGCGGCTGATGGTTACGTATTCGCGTATTTCGTTGTAGTCGCCGATTTCGGCCGTGGTGCATTCGCCCTTGAACTTCAAGTCCTGCGGAGTGCACGAAATCGAGGCTGCGGTGTGGATTTTGCAACCCTTGCCGATTCGGGCTCCGTCGTGAATCACTGCGCCCGGGCCGATCCAGCAGTCGTCGCCGATGACCACGTCGCCTGCGATATATGCGAACGGCTCTACCGTTACGTTGTTTCCGAGCTTTGCGTCGGGGTGGATGTAAGCCAGATTACTTATCATAAATTATGAGGTCTAAAAAATATGCGGCCGAAACCTCCGTGGGGAAGAGGTTCCGGCTGCATCGTTCGGGTTATTTGTTCTTTACTATCTGTGCCATCATGACGGCCTCGCAGGCGAGCGT
>CAMWIG010000239.1 GCA_947174295.1 uncultured Alistipes sp.
GGAGTATCTAAGGCGACAGCCAAAGATACGAAAAATTCGGTTGACGCGTCTGTTACCGATGCAATATGTTTGCCGCGCGTGGAGAAAAAACGGGGCTTTCGCGGCGGCGTCTCCGGCGAGCGGCGGGAAACAAACGACAGACATCGGCCGTTCGGATGTCGGCCGATGTCTGTCGTGTCCTGGGAATCAGCACGGCGGAGGATTACTTCGCGGCGCGCTTGCGGTCGACTTCGTGCAGCAGAATCTTGCGAAGTCGCATGGCGTGGGGCGTAACCTCCACGTACTCGTCCTCCTGGATGTATTCCAGCGCCTCTTCGAGCGAGAAGACCTTGGGCGGAACGATTACGGCCTTGTCGTCGGCGCCCGAAGCTCGCATGTTGGTGAGCTGCTTGGCCTTGGTGACGTTGACCGTGATGTCGTTGGTGCGGGTGTGCTCGCCGATGACCTGACCCTCGTACACCTGGTCCATAGGCGAGATGAAGAAGCGGCCGCGGTCTTGCAGCTTGTCTATCGAGTAGGCGTAGGCCGTGCCGGTCTCGCCCGAGATGATCGAACCGTTGGTGCGCATCTCGATGTCGCCGACCCACGGCTCGAATCCTCGCAGACGGTGGGCCATGATGGCCTCGCCGGCCGTGGCGGTGAGCATGTTCGAACGCAGACCGATGATGCCGCGCGAGGGGATGTCGAATTCCAGACGCGTGCGGTCGCCGTTGGTCTGCATGTTGGTCATCGTGCCCTTGCGCTTGGTCACAAGCTCGATGACCGTGCCCGAGTACTCCTCGGGGCAGTCGACGGTCAGCTCCTCGACCGGCTCGCACTTGCGGCCGTCGATCTCCTTGACGATGACGCGGGGCTGGCCGACCTGCAACTCGTAGCCCTCGCGGCGCATGGTCTCGATGAGGACCGAGAGGTGCAGCACGCCGCGGCCGAATACGACGAAACTGTCGGCCGTCGGGCCCGGCTCGACGCGCAGAGCGAGGTTCTTCTCCAACTCGCGGTCGAGGCGCTCCTTGATGTGGCGCGAGGTCACGTACTTGCCGTCCTTGCCGAAGAAGGGCGAGTTGTTGATGGTGAAGAGCATCGACATCGTAGGCTCGTTGATGGCAATCGGCGGCAGCGGCTCGGGATTCTCGAAGTCGCAAATCGTGTCGCCGATTTCGAAGCCCTCGATGCCGACTATCGAGCATATTTCGCCGCACTTGACCGTCTCGGCCTTGGCTTTGCCCAGGCCCTCGAAGACGAGCAAATCCTTGATTTTGGTCTTCTGCATCGTCACGCCGTCGCGCTTGGCCAGGGTGACGTTCTGCCCTGCGCGCAGCTCTCCGCGGGTGACCTTGCCCACGGCGATGCGGCCCACGTAGGGCGAGTATTCGAGCGAGGTGATGAGCAGCTGCGGCGTGCCCTCGACAATCGCAGGCTCGGGAATCTCGTCGATGATGGCGTCGAGCAGCGGGGCGATGGAGTCGGTGGGCTCGTTCCACACGTGGGACATCCATCCCTGCTTGGCCGAACCGTAGATTGTCTTGTAGTCGAGCTGCTCTTCGGTGGCGTCGAGCGTGAACATGAGGTCGAAGACCTGCTCGTTGACTACCTCGGGGCGGCAGTTGGGCTTGTCGACCTTGTTGATTACCACGATGGGCTTCTTGCCCAGCGCGAGAGCCTTCTGCAACACGAAGCGCGTCTGGGGCATCGTGCCCTCGAATGCGTCGACGAGAAGCAGCACGCCGTCGCACATGTTGAGCACGCGCTCAACCTCGCCGCCGAAGTCGGCGTGGCCCGGGGTGTCTATGATGTTGATTTTGTAGTCCTTGTATATTACCGACACGTTCTTCGAGAGAATCGTGATGCCTCGTTCGCGTTCGAGGTCGTTGTTATCCATGATGAGCTCGCCGTTGGTCTGGGCGTTTTCGCGCAAGAGATGGCCGGCCATAATCATTTTGTCGACCAGCGTGGTCTTGCCGTGGTCGACGTGGGCAATAATGGCGATATTGCGTAATTTTTGCATAAAGTGTGATGTATTTAACCGTGCAAAGGTAACAAATTCTCACGAAAATATACTACTTTTGCTATATTAACATCTTCCGCGCCGCGAAGTTTTTGCGCGGGGGATTTCAAACAACGCAATACGCACCATTATGGTTTCGCATCTCGAAGTCAACGATCGCAGCACCGTTCTGTTCGGACGTGCGGAGGAGCTGCTCCCGCAGCTTACGGCCGGCGCACGCACGGTGTTCGTGACCGATACGGCGGTGGCCGCGTGTCACCGCGAACTCTTTCGGAGCGCCGAACCCCTCACGGTCGGGCGCGGCGAGGAGTCGAAGACGCTCGGTGCGGCAGCCGCGCTTTACGACGGTCTCATAGCCCGCGGCGCCGACCGCACCTCGCTGGTTGTGGGCATAGGCGGAGGCATAGTCACCGACATGGCGGGATTCGCCGCAGCCACATACATGCGCGGCGTTCGGTTCGGGTTCGTGCCGACGACGCTGCTCGCGCAGGTCGACGCGTCGGTGGGCGGCAAGAACGGAGTGAACGTCGGCGGTTACAAGAATATGGTCGGCACCTTCGCGCAGCCCGAGTTCGTGGTCTGCGACGTCGGTTTGCTGCACACGCTGCCCGAGCGGGAGTTCAGGGCAGGACTGGCCGAGGCGCTCAAAGCCGGCATAATAGCCGATGCGGAGCTGTTCCGTCTGCTCGAAACCTCGGGATTCGACGCTTTGCGGCGCGACGATGCGCTGACCGAGGAGGTCGTGCGCCGTGCGCTGAGGGTCAAGGCCGATATCGTCGCGCGAGACGAGTGCGAGCACGGCGACCGCCGGCTGCTGAATCTCGGTCACACCATGGCCCATGCCATCGAGAAGTGTTCGCGCGAGATGAACCACGGCGAGGCCGTCGCCGTAGGCACGGTGATGGCCGCCCGCGCAGCCGCCGGGCTGGGAATGATGTCCCGCGAGGATTGCGGCCGCGTGTGCCGGGCCGTAGCGTCGCTCGGGTTCCGCACCGAGCCGCCGGTCGGCATTGA
>CAMWIG010000240.1 GCA_947174295.1 uncultured Alistipes sp.
CCGGAACGATGCTTCATGAGTTCACCCACATTCTCGACGGAACATATCCCGTTCCGAGCGAGTACAAGACCGTCACGGCGAGCGATTACGTCGGCAGCCGCTACACATCGCTCGGCAACGACTACCTGCAACACGGATTCGTGAGCAACTACGCACGGTCGAGCGTAGCGGAGGACATCGCCGAGACGGGCGGTCGTCTGATTTCGGCCGATGAGGCGACATGGGAGGCGTGGCTCGAAGCCGCCGGCGAGGACGGCCGCGCCAAACTCGAAAAGAAGCGGCTCATACTGAAAAACTGGCTTATGGAATCGTTCGGCGTCGACTCCGACAAATGGCGCGAGGTCTACCTGCGCCGCGTAGCCGAACTCGATAACATTGATTGGACTAACCTTGACGACTGATACGGCCATGAAAAAATTACTGTATATTATCTTAGCGGGTCTGGCGGCGGCGTTCTGCGCATGCGGCGACAGCGACGAAGCATTCGACCTGACGGCATCGCAACGCATGGACAAAGCCGTGGAGCGCTATCGGTTCGCTCTGCTGGCAAGCGAGAGATGGGTGATGGAGTACTTCCCCGACGAAGAGCTCAACTACGGAGGATGGGTATACGTCATCGAGTTCCACGCCGACAACACACTGAAAGCGTGGTTCGAGGGCAGCACCTTCATTACCGGGACACCTCCTGTGACCGAATCGAACTATGCCGTCGAATTCTCCACCGGCCCGATGCTCAAATTTACGACGCACAACGACTTTTTGCACTTCTTCTCGTTCCCCGGAGCGAACGGTGCGGGCTACGAAGGCTACAAGGGCGATTATGAGTTCACCATCATGGAGATGTCGCCGGCATTCGACGAAATCATCATGCGCGGCATAAAAACTGGCAATCGCATACGTCTCACGCCTCTCTCGGGCGAATACACCCCCGAAAGCTACATCGAAACGGTACGTGCCGACCAGCAGTCCGTCAAGCGCACCAAATTCCGCGTGACGGCAAACGGCGAAGAGGTAGCGACGATAGAGCGGGCGAACGCGATATATCCGGGCAGTTTCACGCAATATGCCGCCAGCAAGATATGGACGATAAGCTACGCATACGACGAACCGCTATGCGACATCGCAGGCAATCCGATGCTCGACGGGAACGGCGAGCGGATGTACGAGACAATCGAGGTGAACGACCGTATCAGCGTCATCAATCTTCCGGGCAACGTCATGCAGATTTACGAGCCTTACGCATTTCGCGGAGATGTCATTCCGATGCTGAAAGGCCAGACCATGCGCACGTTCCAATGGCAGCTCGGCGCCACCTCTTCGTCGGACTGCTTCGTATGCACCGATTCGTTCTTCGACTTCAAACTCATTCCCTGACAAACCCATACCGACACAAGGGTAGAAAAGCATAGATAGCGTTCTATGCTTTTTCTGCTCTGTATAATAACCCATACCGAATATGAAACGACTCGCATTCGCATCTCTTCTAATCCTCCTCTGCACGGGATGCGCCGACGACCCCGCGGAATCGGCAGCACCCGGACCCGACTCTCCGTCCATGCACGAATCATCGGTCATCCCGGGTGTATTCCGCATCAAATTGCGAGAAGGTGCCGGAGAGCTGAGCTCCGGCCCGTTTACCCGCAGCGGCGCCGGCATCGCCGCAGTGGATGAGGCCGCCACACGAGCCGGAGCCACCGAAATACGCAATCTGTTCGCCGACTCCGAACGGTTTCGCGAACGTCATCGCAAGGCCGGGCTGCATCTGTGGTACGAGGTCCGCTTCGGCGGCGACGTGCCGGTCGCCGAGGCCATGACACGCTTCGGCGCTCCCGACGAAGTGGAGGTCATGGAACCCGTCTATCGCATGGTTCCCGTCGAAACGAGCGCCGCGGCGCAGCAGGCTCTCGCGTCAACGGCTCTCGCCGCACCGTTCGACGACCCGATGCTCGACCTGCAATGGGTCTACCGCAACGACGGCACGCTGCCGGGCAGCATTGCGGGAGCCGACCTGAACGTATATCCGGCATGGACGCTCTGCGGCGGCAGCAGCGACGTGATAGTCGCCGTAGCCGACGGCGGCATCGACTTCGACCATCCCGACCTTGCGGCCAACATGTGGGACGACGGGGAGGGGCACTGCGGCTTCAACTTCTGCACCGACTCGAACGAAATCACGCCTTCGGAACACGGAACCCGGGTGGCCGGCATGATCGGCGCCGTTAACGGCAACGGCATCGGAGTATGCGGCATAGCCGGCGGCGACGGCACCCCGGGCAGCGGAGTGAAACTCATGAGCTGTCAGATTTTCGCCGACGCCCCGGACGCACACAGCGCCAGCATCGAGGCGCTCATGGTATGGGCGGCCGACCACGGAGCGGTCATCAGCCAGAACAGCTGGAATTACGTCGGTCTGAGCGATCTCTCGGCATCGGGCAAAGCCGCCATCGACTACTTCATAGAGTATGCCGGAATGGACGAAAACGGCATACAGACTGGCCCCATGGCCGGCGGTATCGTAATCTTCGCCGCAGGCAACGGCAACACCTCGACGCCCCAATATCCGGCCGCATACGAGAAGGTCATCGCCGTCGGGTCGCTCTGTTCCGATTTCAGAAAGGCCGCGACCTCCAACTACGGAGAGTGGGTGGATTTGGTCGCTTTCGGCGGCGAAAGCACAGGCTCGGACGGTCGCAACTGCCCGTTCACCACAGACCTCGGCGGCGGTTACATCTATGCTTCGGGCACGTCGATGGCATGTCCGCAGGTGTCGGGTATAGCTGCACTCGCCGCAGCGCACTACGGCTCGAAAGGGCCCGGATTCACGGCAGCGATGCTCCGCGAAATGCTTATCGCGTCGGGACGCCGCGAAATGGCGGAGCGTTGCAATCCCGGGTATGAAGGCGCCTTCGGCGCAGGTCTTGTCGACTGCGAGTATCTGTTTTTCCACAATGAGGCACCCGAGCCGGTTCGCGACGCGACAGCCGTCGGCAGACGTTACAGAATCGAGGTCGAAT
>CAMWIG010000241.1 GCA_947174295.1 uncultured Alistipes sp.
CTATGATACGCTACGAACGCTACGCCCGGCAGACGATGCTGCCGGAGATAGGCCCGCAGGGGCAGCGGCGCCTGCTCGACGCCTCGGTGCTCATCGTGGGACTCGGGGGCCTCGGCTCGCCGGCGGCGCTCTATCTCGCGGGTGCCGGCGTTGGACGCATAGGTCTGGCCGACCCCGACACCGTATCCGAAAGCAACCTCCAACGGCAGGTGCTCTACGACTCGACGCAGACGGGACGCCCGAAGACCGAAGCCGCACGCGAACGGCTCGCCGCACTCTCGCCGCACACGCGGTTCGAGTGCCACCCGCAGGGGCTCCGGCCCGACAACGCGGCCGACATGGTCGCGGCATACGACCTCGTTCTGGACTGCTGCGACAACTTCGCGACACGCTACCTGATAGACGACGCCTGCACGGCATGCGGCAAGCCGTGGGTACACGGCTCGATAGGCGAATTTTTAGGGCAGGTAGGCGTCTTCAACCACCGCCGCGGCAGGCACTATGCGGATTTGTACCCCGACCGCGAACAGCTCTGCGCACGACCTCCGGCATCGTCCGGCGTTTTGGGTGCGCTGCCGGGAGTCATCGGGGCGATGCAGGCGGCCGAGGCGGTGAAGATAATCGTCGGCTTCGGCGAACCGCTCGACGGACGGCTGCTGACAATCGACATGCGGAACATGCAGAGTGAAACTATCGAACTTTAAACTTACGAATACGACAATGGGAAAAGGATTCGACCGATACGCATCGGCATACGATGCGTGGTTCCTAGACAACAGAAACGTGCTCTACTCCGAGGCGAGCCTGGTGGCGAGCACACTCCGCGATGCAGGCCGGGTGCTCTCGGTGGGCTGCGGCAGCGGACTCTTCGAGATGATTCTCCGCAAGGAGTACGGCATCTCGATAACCGACGGCATAGAGCCATCGGCCGGAATGGCCGAGATAGCCCGCAAGCGCGGCATGCGGGTGACCGAAGCGACGGCCGAGGATGCCGACTTCGGATGCGGCGACTACGACACGCTGCTCTTCAACGGCACGCCGAGCTACATCGGCGACCTCGAAAAGGTCGTCCGCAAGGCCTACGACGCACTCCCCGCGGGCGGCCGCATAGTGCTCATCGACGTACCGAAGGAGAGCTCCTACGGCATCATGTACAATCTTGCCAAGGCGCTCGGCACGTGGGACCATCCGCTGCTGGCGGGAGTCTTCCCGCCCAACCCCTACCCCATCGAGTTCGTCGACGTGGCAGCATGGCGGACCACGGCCGAGAAGGTCGAGCTGCTCGAACGGGCCGGATTCCGCGACCTGAGCTTCGCACAGACGCTGACATCCCATCCGCTCTACTCCGATATCGAGCGGGAGCAGCCGACCGAAGGATACGGCAAAGGCGACTACGTGGCCGTTACGGCCTATAAAAGATAGCGAGCGCTATGGGAGCATGGAGCAACGCTGCGTGGCAGGCCGCGCAGCCGGTTTATGAGAAAATCATCGCGCATCCGTTCGTCGCGGAGCTCGCGGCGGGCACTCTCTCGCAGGAGCGTTTCCGCTTCTACCTGCGGCAGGACGCCCTATACCTGGCGCACTACGCCGAGGTGCTGGCCCACACGGCATCGCGGCTCGGCAGGCGCGACTTCACGGCCGATTTCCTGCGCTTCGCCTCGGACGGCATGGCGGTGGAGAAGGCGCTGCACGAATCCTACCTCGGCGGCGACGTGCCCGCACACGGCGAGATTTCGCCGGCGTGCATGCTCTACACCTCAGTTCTGCGAGCGCAGGCCACGGCGCCCGCGGAGGTCGAGGCGGCGGCCGTCCTCCCCTGCTTCTGGGTCTACCGGCGCGTCGGCGAAGAGATTCTATCGCGCCGCTCCGGCGACGGGAATCCCTACTCGCGGTGGATAGAGACCTATGCCGACCCGGCATTCGCAGCATCTACCGACCGGGCCATAGAGATATGCGACGCTCTGGCCGACGCCGCAGGCTCGCGAACCCGAGAGCTGATGACAGATATTTTCGTGCTGTGCACCAGAATGGAATGGATGTTCTGGGACAGCGCCTACCGACTCGAAAAATGGAGAATATGATTATGAAGAGCTACAAACGCGCCCTGACAATCGCCGGCAGCGACCCGAGCGGCGGCGCAGGATTGCAGGCCGACCTGAAAACATTCTCGGCCCTGGGATGCTACGGCATGTCGGCCGTGGTGGCGGTCGTCGACGAGAACACGGTCGGAGTCACGGGCGTGCACCCCGTGCCGGCGGAGTTCGTCGTCGGCCAGATACGGTCGGTGCTCGACGACATCGGCACCGACGCCGTAAAAATCGGCATGCTGCACTCGTCGGAGCTGATTCGGGCCGTGAAAGAGACCCTCGGCAGCTACCGCATCGGCAACACGGTGCTCGACCCGGTGATGGTCGCCACGTCGGGCGACCCGCTGCTGTGCGACGATGCCGCGGCGACGCTGCGCGACGAACTCATACCGAGCGTGAGGGTCATAACGCCCAACATACCCGAGGCCGAAATACTTCTCGGCCGCAAAATCGAATCGCAGGACGAACTGCCCGACGCGGCGCGCGAGCTCTCGTTCGGCCGGCGCGTGTCGGTGCTTCTCAAAGCCGGACATCTGCACGACGAGCAGCTGACCGACATACTCTACGACGCCGAGACGGACACGCTGCTCTCCCTGCGCTCCGCACGTCTTGCTACGCGCAACACCCACGGCACGGGATGCACGCTTTCGTCGGCCCTGGCGGCGTATCTGGCGCACGGTCTGCCGCTCGACGAGGCGGCTGTCCGGGCCAAGGAGTACATATCGCAGGCCATAGCCGCCGGTGCGCGGTACGACATCGGGCACGGACACGGCCCCGTGCACCACTTCTTCGGCTTCTGGGAGTGACACCTCCGCAGAAGAGGCATGTCGGCGGCGCCGGCCCCGTAGGGGTTCGGCGCCCCCGCCGTTGTTAAAAATCCGAGATATAACAGAAAATATTAGGAATAATCCAAAAT
>CAMWIG010000242.1 GCA_947174295.1 uncultured Alistipes sp.
CTACTATCCGCCGGAGCCTAATAGGATTTTTTAACGCAATGCAGGGATTTTTCGTCAACGGCGGAGATGTATCGTTCCGCCGTCGGACAGCCAGCCGGCATCACTTCACGCGCACGACCTCGACCTCGGGATACGGTCTGTTGCCCGGCAAGGCCGACCGCTCGTCGGAGTAGCAGCTGCGGAAGCCGTCGAAATCCGAAATCTCGGGCCAGCCGGGGAAATCGCTCTTGCGCCACCCCATGACGAACCAGTAGTCGATACATCCGTCGGCCGGACGCAGCTGGCACAGCCAGCTCTTCGAGTCGTCGATCTGCGACACGACCTGACACTCCGGAAGCCATGCGGCGAGGTAGACCGTCTCGCGCTCCCATTTGAGCGTATCGTTCTCGGGAAAGTCGCAGCCGGCGGTTTCGAGCAGGCGGTACTCTCCGTCACGCCCGATGTTCGTCTCGCAGCCGGCAATCTTCATGACTCCCGTAGTGAAGAGCAGCGAATCGGCTCCGGCGCCCGATATGCGGTTTTCGACTTTGACGACCGACCCTCCGCCGTAGAGTATGTAGCGCGAAGTCATGTGGACCTCGCGGCCGCAATATTTCCAGCCCTCGACACGCATGTCGACGACCGTGCGCAGCGGCCCGCGGGCACGAATCGTCGCTTCGCGGCGACGCATGTCGACGATATGCTCCATGCGGCGCTTGGCGGCGTTCCACCCTTTGAGCGCACCGACCGACACCGAGCCGAAGACACGCAGATTGTCGTGTCCGAAGCCTGCGGCCAGCTGCTCGTCGGACGGATACCACATCGTCTCGCGGAGTTCGAGCGCCGGACGCTTCTTGCCGTAGGTGTCGATGCTCTGCTTCTTGTCGAAGTAGACGCGGTAGGCGGCGTACTCCGACTCGAAAGCCGGGCCGTGGTGGTGCAGCTTATGGTACATGTCGTCCTTGTCCGAGGAGAGCTGCAACTTCTCGGATAGGGTCTTGTCCGGATTTTTCCACCACATCTGTGCGTTCACCAGCGGCACGTAGTCGTGTGCGACATCTTCGGTCGAGTAAACCACGCGCACCTGTACGGCATCCGACGGCGACACGGTTTCGAGGCGGAAAACCAGCTCGTCGAAGCGTCCGTCGCCATCCAAATCATCCATCTGCGACGGCAGCTCCTGCCAACGGGCGGCATCGCGCCGATAGACCGTGGCCCCCCTGGCATCGGCCGGAATATCGTTTATGACGACCCATGCCGGTGCGGCCGAGGCCTTGATGCTGTAAAGCGCCTTTCGGGTCTTGGCCCCTGCGGCCGCAGCGAAGACGAGCAATAATGCGGTAACAATCAATCGTTTCATATGTAAAGCCTGTTTTAGTCGGTTCTATTCGCTATTTCATAATCATCTTTTCGAGCTCCTCGCGCGACGCCACGGCTCCATCGGGCAGCACGCCGTCGGCAAACATGCGCAGCTCCGGCTCGGGCAGCACCTCGACCCGGCGCTCGTCGGCACGACTCGGATCGAGCCCGAACACCTCGGCGAAAAATTCGTATACGGCACGCCGTTTCGACGGCCCGACATCGTGACGCTCATCGGGAAGATGCACGTTGCGTACACGGTCGGCAGCATCGTAGAACTCCCAGATGCGGCGCACGAACGGATATTCCAGCTCGGGCCAGCTCGCCGTCCAGTCGCCGCCGTCGCTCACCACGAGCACCGGGCGCGGCGCCAGCGTCGCCAAAAGCTCGGGCATGCAGCTGCCACGGCCGGCAAGCGACACCGCAATGCCGCTCTCGCAGGGGCATCCGCCGTCGAAGTGCGACACGAGGTGCACCATGGGAGCCGCCGCCGACACCCGCTCGTCGAGCAACGCCAGCAACAGAGCATGCGTCGCACCGCCCGAACCGCCCGTCACGCCGATGCGCGAGAGGTCTATGTCGCGGCGATCGCGCAGAACCCAGTCCGTCACGGCTTTCGACCACAGAGCCTGGATGCGCATGGAGTATCCGGCACGATGCGCATCGGCACCCACCTGCAACTCGGAATCGCCCCAGCCGAATATGTCCATATCCACCGCCACGGCGCCCATACGCGCCAGCGACGCCATGAGCAGCTGATGCTCCTCGCGCAGGCGTCCGCCGGGCCAATGCCCCGACGGCACGACGACGAGCGGATGACTCCCGCCCCGGGCCGGAGCGTAGACGCTGCCGCAAACGTAGAGCCCCGGCAGAGTTTCGAGAGCGAAATTCCGCACCGTATATCCCTCCTTGCGGAGTTCGCGGCCGCGAACGACGTTCGGTGCTTCCGCCATCGGAAACCACGGCTCGGGATTCATCATGCGGCGGACATCGCCTATCAGTACTTCGCGACGCCGCTCCCACTCTTCGCGGCTGCCGTACTGCGACGAGGGCCACGCGAGCATCTCGCGACCCTCCTCGACCGTGCGGCGGTGATACTCGTAAGGTTCGATGCGGAAACTGCCGTTCGGGCGGCGGCTCCACTTCAAATCGAGCGGAGCACAGATATTCGTCAACGTCCGCTCCACGGAGTAGGGACGGATTCTGAAATCGGCGTATGACAGCCCGACCGTATCCGGGGCTATGTTCCTGAACGATATACGGACATCGAAGCGCTGCTCGACATCTGCCGCCACATCCGACAGCGGACGCACGTAACCTCCGGCGAAGTCGTTTTGCGCCGCACCCGTGACCGGCGCGACGAGAAGACCTATTATATATAGGAATACTTTGCAACTGTTCGATTTCATAATCAGCAATCCCTTAAATCCATCGCACGACATAACGGCACAACGGCCTGCGGCATCAGCATATCGGCGATAATGCACTACAAATATACAATTTTTAGCGACATTATTTTGTAAAGTTGTAAAAAGATTCTATATTTGCACACTCATTCACGCGGAGCATGCTTCGCATGGTGTACGGAGAGTTGGGTGAGTGGCTGAAACCACCAGTTTGCTAAACTGACGTACGGGAT
>CAMWIG010000243.1 GCA_947174295.1 uncultured Alistipes sp.
CACCACCGACGAGAAGGCGGAGTTCACCGTCTGCATGTCGATGTAGGTGCGCAGCCAGTCGAGAATGGAGTCGTTGAGCGACAGCCCCGAGTCGGCTCCCGTACCGAACAGGCGGTAGAGGTAGTCCTGCGCACGCATGATGGGCTCCTCGACGGTCGAGAGCACCGCCCCGAAATCGAGCATCGAGAGCTGGTAGAGCTTGTTGAGCACCAGCGGCAGGAACAGGGCGCAGAAGGTCGCGAAGACGAGCCACATCAGCAGCAGCGTAATCATCGCGGCGGCCCAGCGAGGCACACGGCGTCCGCGCACGCGAAGCGACGCGAGACGCGCAACGAGAGGCCCGCCCATGACGGCCAGCACGGCCGACACGAGTATGTATATCACAATCGACGAGAAATACCATATCAGAAAGAGTATTCCCGCGGCGAAAGCGATGCCACCGGCATATTTGAGAAATGTCTGCGGAGTCATTTGCCGTAATAGTTACATCTTGCGTGCCGACAATATCCTGTTCTGCGGGGAAAACGCACCTATTTCAGACGCGCAATCGGAGTCTGCGAGCCGACCACGGGGTCGCCGATTTCCACCAGCACCTCGCTCGACTTAGGCACGAGCACGTCCACGCGCGAACCGAACTTGATGAATCCGCACGAATCGTTCTGCGACACCGTGTCGCCCTCCTTCATGTAGGAGACGATGCGGCGCGCCACCAGACCTGCAATCTGGCGGAAAAGCACCTTCGCGCCCGACTCCATGCGAACGACGGTCGTCGTGCGTTCGTTCTCGGTCGACGACTTGGGATGCCACGCAACGAGGAAGCGGCCCGGATGGTACTTGAAATACTCGATGATTCCGCCCACGGGAAACCAGTTCATGTGGACGTTGGTCACCGACATGAATATCGAAATCTGCATCATCTCCTCGTGCAGATATTCGTCCTCCTTCACCACCTCGGTAACGACCACGCGGCCGTCGCAGGGCGAGAAGACGAGCTCGGCATCGTGAATCTTGACACGACGCGGCTCGCGGAAGAACGCCACGATAAAGAACCAGAACAGCAGCAGCAGAATGGTGACCGTCCACACTATGCCGGTCTTGGCATGCTGGTTGATGAGGTAGTAGAAAAGTCCCCAAAGCAGTAGGCACAGGGCTCCCGATATGAATATGATTGCGTAGCCCTCTTTGTTTATCTTCATAGTTCGAAGCGGTTTTATATCATTTATTTCAGGTTCTCAACGAAAAAAGTCAGATAGACGAACACGAACGTCACGGCCAGCAGCAGCGCATCGAAGCGGTCGAGAAATACTCCGTGTCCGGGAATGGCACGGCCCGAATCCTTCACTCCGGCAGCGCGCTTGAACATCGACTCCACCAAATCGCCGGCAACCGACGCCAGCGCCGTCACTACGGCAAGTCCCGTCCACACCGCGGCATCGGCCGACAGCACGTGCGCCGCCACGACACCCATCGCCACCGCACCGGCCACGCCTCCGACGAATCCCTCCCAGGTCTTTTTGGGAGATATGCGTTCGAAGAGTTTGTGCGTGCGGCCGCCCGTCGCGGCATTTGCCGTCATGCCGACAAGATAGGCGAACACGTCGTTGGCGAAGACCGTGAATATCACGAACAGCAGCGCCAGCGGCTCCCACTCGCCCACGGACAGCAGCGGAATGAACATGATGAGCGACATCGGCAGTGCGACATAGACAATGCCCAGCACCGTCGCACCGAGATTGGCCGCAGGGTTGCTCCGTCCGCGGAACAGTTCCAGTATGAGCATTATCGGCAGCACCGAGAGCAGATAGCGCAGAGCGAACGGAAGCACTCCGTTCAGCGCATCGCTCACGGGATGCACGAAATTGAACACGCACAACGACCCGACGAACAGCGCCGCACCGGCCGTAATGCCCAGTACCCGCTGAGGTTCGGCACCCTGCTTCCCGGCCAGAGAGTAGAACTCCCACATGCCGCCCACGAGTATTACCGCAGCGAGTGCGGCGAACGCAGCCGGCGACCAGAACAGCGTTCCGAATATCGCACCTACCAGAACAGCTCCGGTAAAGGTGCGCAGCAAAAGGTTCTTCATCTTATCGTTCATGGTCGTAGGGTTTATGCGTCCGACTCTGCTCCGGACAGATTGTGCGCGGCGGCATCGGCCGGCGAAGAGGAGTCGGGAGCAGCCTGTTCAGCCTTGCCTGCGGCTTCCGCGGCGGCACGTTCGCGCTCTTCGCGCAGAATATCCTTCTTCCGCTTGCCGAATATGCGCTCCACGTCTTCGGTGAAGACCACCTCTCTGTCGAGCAGCAGCTCGGCCAGCTCGCGAAGCCCCTCGGCATGGGTGCGCAGCACCTCCTTGGCCATCTCGTAGGCGCGGTCGATGATTTCGCGCGCCTCGTCGTCGATCTGCTGCGCCGTCTTCTCGGAATAGGGTTTCGAAAAGGCGTAGTCGCTCTGCCCCGTCGAGTCGTAGTAGCTCAGCGTGCCGACCTTCTCGCCCATGCCGTAATAGGCGACCATGGCGTAGGCCTGCTTTGTTACGCGCTCCAAATCGTTGAGCGCGCCAGTCGACAGACGGCCGAACGTCAGCTCCTCCGAAGCGCGGCCGCCGAGCGTGGCGGCCAGCTCGTCGAGCATCTGCTCGCGTGTGGTAATCTGGCGCTCCTCGGGCAGATACCACGCCGCACCCAGCGCCTTGCCGCGCGGGATGATGGTCACCTTGATGAGCGGGCTCGCATTTTCGAGAATCCAGCTCACTGTGGCGTGCCCCGCCTCGTGGTAGGCGATGGTGCGCTTCTCCTCGTCGGTGATTATCTTGTTCTTGCGCTCCAAACCGCCGATGATGCGGTCGATCGCCGCAAGGAAATCCTCGCGCGAGATGAATTTCTTGTTGTGGCGGGCTGCAATCAGAGCCGCCTCGTTGCAGACGTTGGCGATGTCGGCTCCGGAGAATCCCTGTGTCTGACGGGCG
>CAMWIG010000244.1 GCA_947174295.1 uncultured Alistipes sp.
GTCGCCGAAGATGCACAGCAGGGCTATATACACCGGCATGTAGTCCTTCAACGCGACTTTCAGCACGTCGAGCGTCTTGGTGATTTCCCACTTTATGCGGCGGACTGGCAGGTTGCGCTTCTCGGATATCTCTTTGTGCGAGAGGAAGCGGAAGCGGCTGTCGATGAATATTTCGCGCGTGAGCTCGGGCAGCTTTTCGAGTTCGGCGGTGATGATTTTCTCCACGTCGCTCGAAAAGAGCCGGTTCTCGATATCGGGATTTTCCAGTGAACGTAGGCTTATCTGCAACTTCCAGTCTTCGCTGTCGTGAATCTCCTGCCGGATTTTGGTGTGGATTTTCAGCGAACGTATATGCTCGCAGCATGCGTTTTTGATTATCTGCACGATGTAGCGGCGATAGTCGCCCTTCACGGGGTCGAGCTCGTTCTTGTGCTCCCACAGACGCACGAAGCTGTCGGAGACGATATCCTCGGCTATCGACCTGTCGCGAACGTAGGAGTAGGCGAGCAGCCGGTACGATTCGATGTTGGCGAAGAAGTGGTTGCCGACCTCTTCGAACGTAAAATCCGGCCCGTATGTAGGTGACATTTTATCCATACCTCAATAATCAGAAACAAAGATAGGGATTTTTCATTGAGAAAAAAAATAACCCCGTCCGGCGCCTGCCGATTCCGATTTCGCGCGGCGTGCAAAACGCAGTGCGATAATATTGTAATAATCGGCCGAATATTAATGAAAATTTTAACTAATTTATTGAAAATATTTATTTGCGTTTTTTCTGTATTTTTTCTGTACCACCCCCTCCCGTCGTGCATATATAATAGCGTAAGCAAACGGAAAAGATGCAAGAAGAGATAATATACAGATATCTGGTCGGCGAGTGTACCCGCGAAGAGGAGCTCGCCGTGAAAGAGTGGTATGCGGAGAATCCCGGCGAACGCCAGCGGGAGATCGACCGCGTCCGCTTCCTGTTCGAAAGCATGCTGATACACCATACCGTCGGCCGCCCTGCGGCGGCGCGCACCGCAGGGCGAACGCTGTCGCTGCGTCCAGTCGTGCGTCGTCTGATGCGTGTGGCCGCCGTCGCGGCTCTCGTGGTCGGAGGCATGTACGCGACGCACGAGTATGTCTATCGCGAAATATCGGGCCGGACGATGACATTCGAGGTTCCGGCCGGCCAGCGCATCGGCATCGACCTGGCCGACGGCACGCACGTCTGGCTCAACTCTGGGTCGCGAATCGAGTATCCGGCCGTCTTCGGCCGCGGCTCACGACGGGTGAAGGTGTCGGGCGAGGCGATGTTCGACGTGACGCACGACGCGCGGCGTCCGTTCGTGGTGGAGACCTACGCTTCGACGGTCGAGGTGCTGGGAACGAAGTTCAACGTCGAGGCGGATGAAGCCGCCGACCGATTCTCCGCCACGCTTCTGCGCGGCCGGGTGAAGGTCTCGGCCCAGGGGCAGGAGGTCTATCTGAACCCCGACCAGACGGTCGACCTCATAGACGGCAATCTGGTGGTGACGCGCACCGAAGACCCTGCCGGCGTGCTGTGGACGGAGGGCATACTGAGCATGAAGGGCGTGTCGTTCGAGGAGCTCATGTGCAAATTCGAGAAGCTCTACGACGTGCGCTTCGTCTACGAGTGCAAGACCATGCCGGTGGTCGAGTTTGCCAGCGGCAAGATTCGCATCGCGGACGGCATAGACCATGCGCTGAAAGTGTTGCAGCACGTGGCGGCGTTCACCTACGAACACGACGAGGAGAGCAACGTAATATACATAAGATAGCGAATTGTCAAACCCGGGAAAAACAGATGCCTATGGAATAAACCGCGATACCAGATTCACCCCGATTCTCTGTTAGCGCAAAAAAGCCTGCGAATGTTCCGAATCCGCAGGCCGGCAATAGAGATGCGTTTCAACCTATAAATTTAACTATTACCTTAAAATTCACGAAAGTTATGAATAAAACAGGATTCTACAAAATCCGGAATCTGTTTATAGTCATATCTGCATGCCTCGCGCTGAACCTTACGACGGCCAAGGCTCAAACCGCCCGGTTATCCATTCATCTGGACAGAGTTCCGATAGAGCGGGTGGTGAATGAAATCGAACAGCAGTCGCGTTATCTGTTCCTTTTCAACAAGGATATCGACAGCACCCAAATCACCGTTTCGGTCGATGCGACCGACTCGACCGTACCCGATATTCTCCCGCTGCTGTTCGCCGGCACGGGCCTCGACTATACCATCGAGGGCCGGAATATTCTGGTCACCAAAGCCGAGCAGTCGGCAAAAAACGTACCGTCGCCGGTGCAGGTCACGGGAAAAGTGACCGACACGACAGGTGAGCCAGTCATCGGCGCATCGGTCGTAATCAAAGGCACTACTCTGGGCACCAGCACCGGCTTCGACGGCAGCTACTCGCTGCAAATACCCCCCCCCTCTGCTTCGGCGGTCCTGGTGGTCAATTATTTAGGCTACGAACCGTTTGAGGTCTCGGTCGGCGCACGCTCCAATATCGACATCGTCATCAAGGAGTCGACCGTCGACGTCGACGCGGTAGTGGTGACGGCTCTCGGTATCAAACGCTCCGAAAAGGCCCTCTCCTACAACGTGCAGCAGGTTGCGGCCGATGCCGTCACCGCCAACAAGGACGCCAACTTCATCAACGCGCTCAACGGCAAGGTCGCCGGCGTGAACATCAACGCCTCGTCGGCCGGCGTGGGCGGCGCGTCGAAGGTCGTCATGCGCGGTACGAAGTCCATCTCGCAGTCGTCGAACGCCCTCTACGTCATCGACGGCGTGCCGCTGTTCACCAAGGCGCAGGACGGAGGCACGGAGTTCTCCTCGCCGGGGACGACCGCCCCCCTCGCCGCTATCCACCCCGAAGATA
>CAMWIG010000245.1 GCA_947174295.1 uncultured Alistipes sp.
CTTCGGGGGTGGCTCCCCACTGGCGGGCGAAATCAATCCACCGTTGCAGGCGGTACTGCGGCACTACGTCCATGAACTTGTCGGCGGCCAGCATCGCGCGGCGGAACTCCTTCTCGTAAGCCTCGGCCTTTGCCAAGTCGCCCTCCAAATAGCTGTCGTAAATCTTCACGAGAAGCAGATCGGCCTTGCCGAATGCGTAGATTCCCGCCCACAGAGCCAAATCGAGCTTGTAGGCCTCGTTGTCGGCGAGCTCGTCGGCTGCGGAGATGAACGACTCCAACGCCTCGAAATGCTTGGCCGACACGTCGTACCGGCCGCCCAGACGATACAGGGGCTGTTTCTGAATGCGATACTGCGCGCGGCTCGAACAGAATCGGTAGGAGGTCTGCAACATCTTCTCCCAGAATGTCATGATGCTCTCCGGGCACTTGCCGTAGCGGGAAGTAGTGTAGCCTTTCAGCCATTCGAGAATATCGACATGCTGTCCGCTCCACGCCGCGTCGGATATGGCCTCGTATATCACCTCGTTGTTCTCGACACCCTCGGGAGCCGTGCCGTAGCCCATGAGATTGCCCTTGTTGGGCGAACCCAGCGCACGCAGATGGCCGTTGAGGTAGAAATCCAAATCGCCGATAGGGCAGGTACGGCCGCCGAAGTTGGGCACAGTGCTGTAAATCCACTGTTTGCCGTATATTTTAGGCGCGTAGTTCCACGTGTATTCGTTCTGCCAGATTCCGTAGTTGAAGTCTACGCTCAGGTCGAGCAGCAGCATCTTGTCGTCGGGCACCTCGGAGAAGAGCGCACGGATGCTTTCGGGGTCCCAGATATGGCGCTGGAATCCGAACATCCAGCCCTGCATGACCCACACGGCGTCGGGGTTCACGTCGCAAATCGAACGGTAGAGGTTCTTGCCGTAGGAGGCAATCTGGTCGAAACGCTCCTGCGTGCCGCGTTCGGCGAACGGGATATCCATCTCGTTGAAGCTGTCGGCCAGATAATATTTCGCCTTGCCGAACTCCTTCTCCCACTCTTCGATGTACATGGTCGAAATCTTTCGGTAAAGCTCGGTGTCGGGATGTATGAAGTGCGCAACGTAATACTCGCCGCCGCCCCAGCCTGTCTTGACCAGCTCCACATCGGGCGCGATGCGCTTGACGGCCTCGGGCACGAATCCGGCGAAAGCGTTGTAGATGGGACTCATGCCGAGTTCGTTCATGCGGTCGATCAGGCGATGTTCGAGAGCTATGGTCTGGTCGTAATAGTTCTGCGGAAGCTGTCCGTCGAGGCGCGACATGTTACCCATTCTGAACCACGGGAAATGAGCCGGGCCCGTAACGAAATCGCCTATCTCCTCCTCGGTAAGACCGAGTGCCCGCCACACGCGGGCGAAGATGGCTTCGCTGCCGATAGGGGAGAGCGGCATGTCGAAACCGTGCAGCGCCATCCAGTCGAGTTCGCGCTGCCAGTCTTCCCATTTCCAGTAGGGCATCGTGTAACCGAGCGTACAAACATTCATATAGTAACGGTGTTTGAACGGCGACACTACGATTTTCTTTGCCTGATCGGGGAAAACATCGGGCAGTTCGATAGTGTTGGCCGACCACGTTACGACGCCGTAGTTGTTCGAACGCACATAGTCGTAGAAGCCTCGACAAACAGCAACCGGCGTACTGCCGGTAATTACGAGGTTGCCTTTGCACACCTCGGTAGAGTAGTAATCCGAGCCGTCTTGCAGTCGACCCGCAACACGAACGGTCATCTTCTTGGGGAAATAACCGAGCGTTCGTTCGATGACTCCGCGCGCCGCTTTCTCGGAATCGGCAGCGGTTCTCTCTTTCGCTTGGGCGTCCGTCCAGAAGAAAGCTGTCAGGATAGCCAGAATTAGGATTCTTCGCATGATTCAAATGTCGTTTTAATGATTCTACGCAAAAATAGACCTTAAATACGGCTCGCGCGGACAAAACAATACAAAATAAAGACAAGGCGCCGTATGTCAGACCGATAGAGCCGCCCGCAGGTAAGGAACCGGCCGCCGGCACGCCGCACGAAAGGCCGTTTCGCCTCATTTTGTATGAAATTATCTTTGAATAGTCGTGCCGAAAACGTACCTTTAAAGAAAAAAACGACCCATGATATCGTTCGTTCCACAACTGTCATGTCTCCGCCGCGGCATATCCCGCATGGCATCCGGCTTATCGAGAACGTTTGTTTCGGCACTGACCGCCCTGCTGCTGATTTCGGCAAGTTCCGTCTCCGCGAAGAACGCACACACCTATTTCCGGACCTATACTATCAACGAAGGGCTGAATTCCAATTCGATTTACGGAATCGTGCAGGACTCGGCCGGATTCATCTGGTTCGGCTCCAACAACGGTCTGTGCCGCTTCGACGGCAAACAGTTCCGGCAGTTCCGCAAAAACGACGGCTGCGGCATTTCGAACAACTGCATTCTGCATCTGGCCATCGACCGCAAGGGACGAATCTGGCTGTCGCTCGACAACGGTGTGGATATCTACGACCCGGCGACCGATACCTTCCGGCACTTCGACGCTGCGACCGACGACGGAACCCGGATATGCAACCGCGCAATAAAAATCATGGAAGACAGCGACGGAGAGATATGGATTTCGACCGTCAACGAAGGACTTTTCCGCTATACTCCCGAAACGGAGCGCCTGACAGTCTACCGCCACGACCCGGCCGACGACACCTCCATAGCGCAGGATTACATATCGGCCGTATACGAAAGCAGCGACGGCACCATATGGCTCGGCACATACGACAAGGGATTGTGCGCATTCTCGAAAGAGAGCGGGAAATTCACACTCTTCCGGGCCGAGGGGGGGGGAATTTCGCAACTCTCCGACA
>CAMWIG010000246.1 GCA_947174295.1 uncultured Alistipes sp.
GTGGATAGGCACCGTAAATCACGGAATCGACTGCCTCGACCGACACACCGGCACAGTAACCAACTTCGACGACAGCAAGTCGGACAAACGGCTGCACCACATACACCACCTTGCCGAATATGCGCCCGGCGAACTGTTCGTCTGCTCCCACTCGGGCGCATCGGTATTCGGCATCGCAGACGGGGAGCTCGTTCCGAAGACCGACAACATATCTTTCACCGCCTCGCACAACCGAAGCATAAACACCAGCTTCCGCGACCGCGAAGGCAATCTGTGGCTGGGTTCGCTATACAACGGCGCGGAGTTCCATCCGGCCCACAACAACTTCACCTATTACAGTACATCGCTGTCGGACAATCCCGACTTCGGATGCCAGGTGCAGAGCATATGCCACTATCGCGGGCCGTTATATTGGATAGGCACGTCGAACAACGGAATCATGCTGTTCGACAGCTCGACCGGTGAAATATCGCCGTTCAGCACGGCGCACGACATCCGTACACCGTCGTTCCAGGCCCATTCGCTGCTGTCGGACAACGACCGGCTGTGGATAGCCGCCTACCAGCACGGAGTCATGGCGATCGACCACAGAACGGGACGCAAAAAGTCGTATCTGTCCGAACCTCTGTCGCCGCGCGTATTCACGCTCTACCGCAACACTTTCGGTGTCATCTACGCCGGCACGGCCACGGGTCTCTACCGCTACGACAGCAAGACCGACCGATTCGAACTGGTGCAGAACAGCTCGCGCATATGCTACATCACCGAAGACCACAACGGCCTGCTGTGGGTGGCCACCTCAGAGCAGGGCATATACACCTACGACGCCAAACTGAATCGCATCGTCTGCTACCGCAGCGACGACGACCCGGCCTCGCTGTGCAGCAACTCGGTCATGACTTTCGCCGTCGACAATGCCAAGCGCATGTGGATAGGCACCGACGAGGGTCTATGCCGCTACGACTTCATCCACGACCGATTCGTGAGATACCCCGACCTGAAACTGCCCGACAGCAATATAAAAAGCATTATTCCCGACGGCAGTCTGCTCTGGATAACTACCGGCAACGGGCTCTCGTCCTTCGAGCCAGAGACGCAGACGCTGAAAAACTATCGCTACTCCGACGGTCTGTGCAATCCGATGTTCATGCCGAATGCCGGCACATGTTCGTCATCGGGCAAGATTCTTCTCGGCACGGCCGACGGAATCTGCATGTTCACGCCTCGCCGCATGTTCGAGAGCACGAATCTGCCGCCAGTGGTGATTACGGATCTGCTCGTCAACGGAGGCAAGATGCACCCGCAGACCGACGGTTCGCCGCTTTCGAAGCCGATCGAGAACACCGACGAGATATCGCTCTCTCACAAACAGAGGCTAATCGGCCTGCGGTTCACCGCACCGAACTATCTCGCACCGCAAAGCATACGCTATCGCTTCCGTCTGGACGGCGCGCGGAACAACGAAACGTGGCACACGCTCGACGACGAACATTCGACGGTCTATTACAATCTCGACCCCGGACACTACGTGTTCAGAGTGCAGGCGGCTACCGACAACGGAACATGGGGCGGCGAGACGACGCTCGCCATACGGATACGACCGCCGTTCATGCTCTCGACGGCGGCCTCGACGATATATGCCGTAATCCTCGGCCTCGCGATTTTCATCGTCGTCCGCCAGCTGCAAAAGCGCAACCGCCGCAAATACGCCGAGAGCATAAGACTGATGGAGAGCCGGCGGGAACACGAGCACTATCGTGCGCAGGTAAATCTGCTCACCACGCTTTCGCACGAGATACGCACGCCTCTGAGCCTTATCATAGGGCCTCTGGAATACATAATGAGCAATCATGCTGCGGAAGACAAGTTCGGCGAATATCTCCGCATAATCAAGAACAGCACCGACCGATTGCAGGAGCTCATCAACCAGCTGCTCGATTTCAGGCAGGCGAAAAGCTCCGACCAACAGACCGTGACGCGGTTCGCCGACTGCGACATCACCGGCCTGCTCGACACGCAGGCCGAGCTGTTCCGCTTTCCGGCGAGCAAGAAGGGTATAAGCATCCGGGTGGAACGCCCCGACGGTCTGACAATCGTATCCGATCGCGAAACGTTGACCAAAGTACTGGGCAACCTGCTCAGCAATGCCGTGAAATTCGCCCGGCACGAAATTCTGCTGACGGCCCGCCGTCAGCAACGGGGCATAGTCATGGAGGTGTCGGACGACGGCGCCGGCATCCCCGAAGCGTTCCGGCACAAAGTATTCGAGCTCTTCTATCAGATAGAACCGAAACCCGATGCCGGCGGCGAAGGGCTGGGAGTCGGACTGCACCTCGTGCATACGCTCGTGCATCTGCTCGGCGGAGACGTGAGGATTACCGACGGGCCTCATTCCGAACAGGAGCGCAAACGGTTCACCGGCGCCACGCTGTCGGTATTCATTCCCGACCCCGACCCGGAGCACACGCCGATGCCCGTTACGGCAGTGTCCGATTCCCCTGCCGCAGCCGACAA
The DNA here is from genome assembly GCA_947174295.1 of uncultured Alistipes sp. Classification (GTDB taxonomy): domain Bacteria; phylum Bacteroidota; class Bacteroidia; order Bacteroidales; family Rikenellaceae; genus Alistipes. The sequence continues at coordinate 2,515 of CAMWIG010000246.1, forward strand.
GCTGCCTGAGAGGCCCGAGAGACCCGTAGTCATGGTCGTGGAGGACAACCGCAACATGCTGTCGTTCCTGACCGAGATACTGTCTGGCGAATATACCGTAATATCGGCCGAGAACTCAGAGCAGGCGCTGGCGTTGCTCTCGGAGCACGACCCCGACATGATAGTAAGCGACATAATGATGCCGGGCACCAGCGGCATAGAGGTGTGCCAACGGCTCAAAAGCGACATTCGCACAAGCCACATACCCGTCATCCTGC
>CAMWIG010000247.1 GCA_947174295.1 uncultured Alistipes sp.
ATCATCGACCAGTGCGTGGCTCAGGGCGTACCTTTCGCCCGCGAGTACGGCGGTCTGCTGGCAAACCGTTCGTTCGGCGGTGCGCAGGTTTCGCGTACGTTCTATGCCCGCGGTCAGACGGGCCAGCAGCTCCTGCTGGGCGCCTATGCAGCTCTCAACAAGGAGATTGCCGCAGGTTCGGTTAAGAGCTTCCCGCGTCACGAGATGCTCGACGTGGTAATCGAGAACGGCGAGGCGCGCGGCGTCATCGTGCGCAACCTCGTTACGGGCGAAATCGAGCGCCACGGCGCACACGCCGTAGTCATCGCTACGGGCGGTTACGGCAACGTGTTCTTCCTGTCGACCAACGCCATGGGTTCGAACGGCTCGGCCGCCTTCCAGTGCTACCGCAAGGGCGCAGGTTTCGCGAACCCCTGCTTCACGCAGATTCACCCGACCTGCATCCCCGTGCACGGCACGCAGCAGTCGAAGCTGACCCTCATGTCGGAGTCGCTGCGCAACGACGGCCGCATCTGGGTTCCCAAGAAGCTCGAAGACGTGAAGGCTATCCGTTCGGGTGCCAAGAAGCCTTCGCAGATCGCCGAGGAGGACCGCGACTACTATTTGGAGCGCCGCTACCCGGCGTTCGGCAACCTCGTTCCGCGCGACGTGGCGTCGCGTGCCGCCAAGGAGCGCTGCGATGCGGGCTTCGGCGTGAACGAGACCGGTCTGGCCGTGTTCCTCGACTTCAAGACCGCAATCGACCGTCTGGGCAAGAACGTCATCGAGCAGCGCTACGGCAACCTCTTCGACATGTACAAGGAGATTACCGACGTGAACCCCTACGAGGAGCCTATGCAGATTTTCCCCGCCGTGCACTACACCATGGGCGGCATCTGGGTCGACTACAACCTCATGACCACGATTCCGGGTCTCTACGCAATCGGCGAGGCCAACTTCTCCGACCACGGCGCCAACCGTCTGGGTGCTTCGGCCCTCATGCAGGGTCTGGCCGACGGCTACTTCGTGCTGCCCTACACCATCGGAGACTACCTCTCGCACAAGATTCAGGCTCCGAAGGTCGACGTCAACACCCTGGCGTTCGACGAGGCCGAGAAGGCCGTGCGCGCCAAAATCGAGAAGCTCTTCGCAATCAAGGGTTCGCAGTCCGTGGACGATATCCACAAGAAGCTGGGCCACATCATGTGGGAGAATGTCGGCATGGCACGTACCAAGGAGTCGCTCGAAAAGGCTATCGTCGAGATTCAGGCTCTGCGCAAGGAGTTCTGGCGCGACGTGAAGCTCGTGGGCAGCGCCGATGAGTTCAACGTCGAGCTCGAAAAGGCTCTGCGTCTGGCCGACTTCCTCGAACTGGGCGAGCTCATGGCGCGCGACGCTCTCAACCGCGAGGAGTCGTGCGGCGGCCACTTCCGCTCGGAGCACCAGACTTCGGAGGGCGAGGCGCTGCGTCACGACGACACCTTCGCATACGCCTCCGTGTGGGAGTACAAGGGCATGGACAACGAGCCCGAGCTCACCAAGGAGCCGCTGGACTACGAGTTCACGCACCGTGCTCAGCGCAACTACAAGGACTAAATCTTTTTGACGTTGAACTTTAATAAATCGAAATCATGAATTTTACATTAAAGATATGGCGTCAGAAAGACGCCAAGGCCAAGGGCGCGTTCGAGACCTACAAGGTCGAGAACATCTCGTCGGACACCTCGTTCCTCGAAATGCTCGACATCCTGAACAATAACCTTATCCACGAGGGCAAGGAGCCCGTGGCGTTCGACCACGACTGCCGCGAGGGTATCTGCGGCATGTGCTCGTTGCACATCAACGGCCATGCGCACGGTCCCGAGCACAAGGTGACCACCTGCCAGATTTACATGCGCCAGTTCCGCGACGGAGAGACCATCACCATCGAGCCGTGGCGTTCGGCGGCGTTCCCCGTAATCAAGGACCTCGTGGTGAACCGCGGCGCCTACGACCAGATTCTCCAAGCCGGCGGCTTCGTGTCGGTGCGCACCAACTCCGTGCCCGACGGCAACGCGATACCCATCCCGAAGGCCGATGCCGACGAGTCGATGGACGCCGCCGCATGCGTGGGCTGCGGTGCCTGCGCCGCGACGTGCAAGAACGGTTCTGCGATGCTGTTCGTCGCTGCCCGCGTGTCGTCGCTCGCCAAGCTGCCGCAGGGCCGCGTCGAGGGTGCCCGCCGCGCCAAGGCGATGGTCGCAAAGATGGACGAGCTCGGATTCGGCAACTGCACCAACACCGGCGCATGTCAGGCCGAGTGCCCGAAGGGTATCTCCATCGCGCATATTGCACGCCTGAATCGCGAGTTCCTCTCGGCGAAGTTGAAAGACTAATTTTGCGAATCCCCGTTTAGGGAGGTTTCAGTCAAAGCCCGCACTTTCAGGTGCGGGCTTTCTCGTGCAATATGCGCTTCGCTCGATTCCGACAATCCCCCAAACCCCCTTTGAAAAGGGGGCTTAGGTTGCACGCCTGAATCGCGAGTTCCTCTCCGCTAAGTTGAAGGACTAATTTTGTGGCCGTTTGTTTCGGACGGTTTTAATAGAAGCCCGAATCCTCAAAGATTCGGGCTTTCTCGTGCAATATGCGCTTCGCTCGATTCCGACAATCCCCAACCCCCTTTGAAAAGGGGGCTTCGGTTGCACGCCTGAACCGCGAGTTCCTCTCCGCTAAGTTGAAGGACTAATTTTGTGGCCGTTTGTTTCGGA
>CAMWIG010000248.1 GCA_947174295.1 uncultured Alistipes sp.
CCCACCGCCAACTACCCGGCGCCCCCCCCCGGGGCCCACCCACCCACCACCACCCCCCCCCCCCGGGGGGCCTTCGGCGACCCCCCCCGCGGCCCCATGACGACACCCGGCACGAGAATGGGTCGGATTTCGGAGTATTTCGTATCCATACCTCCCGAAAAGAGGATAATGCAGAGGGCTATCATACCGATGAACTGCGTCATTTCGACCGAATTGTAGGATATGAACTTCCAGCCGAACAGCATTCCGACACCGAGGAACAGCAACAGCGCCGGCGCACCGAAACGATATGCCACCTTACCGGCGAGCACAGCCACGAAAAGCAGCAGCGCACCTATCAATACGAAATTTTCACTTCCGATAATCATCTTCTATCCGTGTAATGTTTTTATCTCTCCAAAATTTTAAGCGGACATATCTCCCTGTCCTCCAAATCGACATACTCGAAAGCCTGCATGGCCACGAATCCGCCGTCCTGCGAGCGGTATTCGGCCACCGTAACGGCCGGTATCGAGGTGCGCGGCAGCGACGACAGCCCCTCGACATCGCCCTCGGCGACGCAGCGAGCCACGTCGCGCAGATGCGCCTTGTCGTAATACTTTTCGTCGTATCGCAGATAGCACCCCCGGCCGACGTGATACGGGATGCCGCCCGAACCGAAGAGCCGCAAGGCGGCAACAATGCCTCCGGCGAAGAGCAGGACCATGCCGGCGAGCGCCAAGACCGACCGCAGGTCGACCCAATCGGCTGTCGACGGCAGAAACTGATTGACTGCGATTACCGCAATGCCGGCTGCGAACATCGCCAACGGCACGGCCGGCGATTTGCGCCGTTTGACTATATATCCTTCGGGCAGAGCGTACAGCGCTCCACATAAAATATTTCTATCCATAAAATCTTCATCGTTAAAAAGGTTAATGATTCAGCGCGTATCGCTGTTTTCGGAATCGCCCCGGCGCACAGCGCCGCAGAAGCGGAACAGAGACACGCTAAATAATAAGCCGTCGCAACCGCAGGACATAGTAGTCCGCAGTCCGTCGCGGCACGATGAAGAGTCCGCAGAATCCGGCGGCCGAAGCCGTGCGCCACGAGCCGTGCGGGATATGCCCCGCCCAGGCCGCAGCTCTCGCTCCGCACGACGGGCGTTGCGCAGCAGCAGCCCGCTCCGCACCGGCGACGTTCGGCTGCACGGGCTCCATGATGTCGGAGCCGTATCGGCGTTCGGCGGCGAAACTGCCCGTGTCGGCATCGCATATCCGACCGGCGAGCGCTTCGCGGCATCCGTCGGCCGGCACACGCGACTCGGCCGCACCGCCGTCCGCAAGGAGCAGAAGCGCTGCGACAAAAACCGATATGAACAGATACTTACGCATTTTTTCGAACCGCCGTTTTACCGATTCATTGCAAAAATCGCCCCGTTATTGCGGGATGAAGATATAAGTTATGGAACCCGTCTGTCGGGCGGGTGCCGATTCGTCGATATTGAACAGCGAAGCCCGGGCCGCCTGCACCGAAGCCTCGCGCATGCACTCGTCGCCGCCCGATGCGACCGACGCGGCAACCACCCTGCCGCCGCGGTCGACCGTTATGGCCACCACGACCTCGCCGCCGCCCTCGCAGCGGTATGCCGGAACGGCAAGCTCGCGTTTGTAACGCACGGGGTCTTTCAGCGAGAACGACACGGTCACGTTGCTCAGCTTGCGGTCGGTGAGCTTCTCGTCCGCCGCCGTCCCGTCGTCCGCCGCACGGCGTCCCAGCGCATCGGCTTCGGCCAGACCGCGCTCGTAAGCCTCGCGGTTGGCCTGCATGTCGGCCGATACGTCCGAGGCTTGCGCGTTGAGCTCCGAGGTGCGCGTACCCCGGTCGTCGGCGAGATTCTCGTTCAGGGCGTTCTCGTTCGACTGCGCGTTCCGTATGCTTTTCCAGTCGATGGCGCTGTTGTTGCGCCGCACCTCCTCTTGAAGTCTGTCGCGTTCGTCTTCGAGCAGCTCCGCCGTGTGCAGGTCGATGTAGATGCCCTGCGTGTGGCTGCGGGCGCCGAGCGTGATTTTCGACCCGACGAACGCGATTCCGAGAAGAAGGTAGACGATAATGGTCACGCACAACCCGATGCGGTGATCGTAGGCCCACTCGCCGGCATCCTCCCGACGATTGTCGAACGGAAGCCGCAGACGCTGAGGCCGCCGGGGCGGCGTATGTCGATTGTTATCCGTCATGCAAGCGTTACAATTTCCTGCAAAAATACGATTTTTTGATTGAAAATACATATATTTGCATTCAAATTAAAACCTAAACGTCAAGTTAACGTCAAATATGTCTACTAAACAGCAAACTCTCAGCAAACCCGTATCGTTCTCCGGCACGGGTCTGCACACGGGTGTAAAGGTCACCATGACAGTCAATCCGGCCGATATCGACACGGGCATCGTTTTCCGCAGAGTCGACCTCGACGGAGCACCCGAGATTCCGGCCCTGTGCGACTACGTGGTCGACACATCGCGCGGCACGACCATCGAAAGCAACGGAGTACGCATCAGCACCATAGAGCACATCATATCGGCACTCTGGACTCTCGGCGTGGATAACGCGAGAATCGATATCGACGCTGCCGAAACCCCGATTATGGACGGATCGGCCAAGGAGTACGCCCGCGCCGTGGTCGAGGCAGGCATCACGGAGCAGGAGGCCGAGCGCAAATA
>CAMWIG010000249.1 GCA_947174295.1 uncultured Alistipes sp.
ACTCGTCGAGGTCGGTACGCTTTCCGTAGCCGTTCTCGCTCAGCACCAGAACATCCTGCTTGCTGTCGGGCTCGATACATATCATGCCGACGACCTCGTCGCCCTCGTCGATCGAGATTCCGCGCACGCCGGCACCCACACGGCCTATCGGGCGCACCGTGTTCTCGTTGAAGCGTATGGCCTTGCCGTCGCGGGCGGCAATCATCACCTCGGCGTTGCCGCTGGTGAGCTTGGCCTCGATGAGCTGGTCGCCCTCGCGGATAACGATGGCGTTCACACCGTTGGCACGCGGACGCGAATAGGCTTCGAGCTTGGTCTTCTTGATTGTACCGTCCTTGGTGCACATGATGATGTAGTTGCTGTTCACGAACTCCTCGTCGTTCAGACGGCGGACGTTGATATACGCACGAACCTTGTCGTCGGGCTCTATCTGGATGACATTCTGTATCGCACGGCCCTTCGACGAGCGGGCACCCTCGGGAATCTCGTAGACTTTGAGCCAGTAGCAGCGTCCCTTCTCCGTGAAGAAGAGCATCGTGTTGTGCATCGTGGCTACGTAGATATGCTCGATGAAGTCCTCGTCGCGCGTAGCGCTGCCCTTGGCGCCGACGCCGCCGCGGTTCTGCGTGCGGTACTCGGCAAGCGGAGTGCGCTTGATGTAACCCATGTGCGAAATAGTGATGACCATCTCGTCGTCGGCATAGAAGTCCTCGGGGTTGAACTCCTCGGAGGCGTAGATGATTTCGGTGCGGCGGTCGTCGCCGTACTTCTCCCTAATCTCCAAAAGTTCGTCCTTGACAATCTGCAACTGCATCGACACGTTGGCCAGCACGTCGTTGAAATATGATATCTGACGCTCCAACTCGTCGCGCTCGGCTACGAGCTTGTCGTGTTCGAGACCCGTCAGTGCGCGCAGACGCATGTCGATGATTGCCGAAGCCTGAATGTCCGACAGGCCGAAACGCTCGATCATCGTCTGTTTGGCTACGTCGGGAGTCTTCGAACTGCGGATGATATGTACGATTTCGTCGATATTGTCCTGTGCGATGAGCAGACCCAGCACGATGTGCAGACGCTCCTCGGCCTTGCGCAAATCGTAGCGCGTGCGGCGCACCACCACGTCGTGGCGATGCTCGACGAAATGATGAACCAAATCGCGGAGATTGAGCAGCTGCGGACGGCCGTTCACCAGAGCGATGTTGTTCACGGCGAACGACGTCTGCAACGCCGTATTCTTGAACAGCGTGTTCTGCACCACGCTCGCGACGGCATCGTGTTTCAGGCTGATGACGATGCGCATACCGCTGCGGTCGGACTCGTCGTTGATGTTGGAGATACCCTCGATTTTCTTGTCGTTGATAAGGTCGGCGATGCGCTTAATCATCTCGGCCTTGTTGACCATGTAGGGAATCTCGGTGACGATGATATGCTGCCGGCCGCGCTCGTCGGTCTCGATTTCGGTGCGGGCGCGCATCATCACGCGGCCGCGGCCCGTCAACAGCGCCTCCTTGACACCCTCGTAGCCGTAGATGAGAGCTCCCGTCGGGAAGTCGGGGCCCTTGACGTAGCGCAGCAGCTCCTCGCACTCGATGTCGGGATTGTCCACGTATGCGCAGCATGCGTCGACTACCTCGCGCAGGTTGTGCGGAGCCATGTTGGTTGCCATACCTACGGCGATACCGCTCGCACCGTTGACCAGCAGCAGCGGAATCTTCGTCGGCAGGACGGTGGGCTCGGGAATAGTATCGTCGAAGTTGAGCGTCCAGTCGATTGTCTCCTTGTCGATGTCGGCCATGACCTCGTCGGTAATCTTCTTCATTCGGGCCTCGGTGTAACGCATGGCCGCGGGAGAGTCGCCGTCCATCGAACCGAAGTTACCCTGGCCGTCGACCAGCGGATAGCGCATCGACCACTCCTGGGCCAGACGCACCATGGCGTCGTAGACCGACGAGTCGCCGTGCGGGTGGAACTTACCGAGCACGTCGCCGACGATACGGGCCGACTTACGCGTCGGCTTGTCGGAATAGAGGTTCAGCTCGGCGCTCATATCGTAAAGGATACGGCGGTGTACGGGTTTCAGACCGTCGCGCACGTCGGGCAGAGCTCGCGACACGATAACCGACATCGAATAGTCGATGTAGGCCGACTTCATCTGCTCCTCGATATTGATGGGAACGATACGGCCCACCAAACCGGCATTCTTTTCTTCTTCTGTCAACATAGTTTCTTTATCCTGTTTCTTCAAGCAATTCATATGGGGGCCGCGACGGCCGGGCGACACTCCGAAGAGGTCGGGCCGGCATCCGCCGGTCACCTTCGCGGCACACATTTTTAACGAACAAAATTACGATTTATTTTCGATTTGAGCAATTTTCAGCCCGCGAAACTGCATTTTCGCAATGCACTTTCCGGGCAACACCCCGTTTTCGGTACTTTTCAGCCGATTTGAGAGCATAAAAAAAATCTCCCGACAGGGTGTCGGGAGAAATCGGCCGGTCCGGGCGCGCACGCGCGGTCGAACGGCGAATCTTACGGGCGGACGATCTTCTGCAACTCCACGCTGCCTTCGACCACATCGCCCTTCTTGTCGATGGCGCCGGACTTGACCACCCCGATACCAGGAGCGCGCCACTCGACCACTGTCTCTTATACCCCTCTGACGCTGCCGACGACTTAATAGGTGTAGATCTCGGT
>CAMWIG010000250.1 GCA_947174295.1 uncultured Alistipes sp.
GTCGTAGCATGCCTTGCCCACCTTCTTCGCCACCTCGACATCCTTATGATAGAAAACCGGAACCATGCCGGTCTCGCCGATTTTCTTCAATACGGCGACTTTATCGAATTTTGCCATTGTACGTGTAATCTTTAATATTTATATATTGTGTATCATGCACGGCGCCGCATCGGGCGGGTTGCGACTCCGCCCCGATGCGACACTGTGTTTTAGCGCTGTACGCGACCGTTGGCGTTACCGCCGGCCAACGACTCGACCTCCTCGACCGAAACGAGGTTGAAGTCGCCGTTGATGGTGTGCTTCAAGGCCGAAGCCGCCACGGCGAATTCGAGAGCCTCGCCCTGATTGGGCTTGGTCAGCAGACCGTGGATGACACCGCCCGAGAAGGAGTCGCCGCCGCCTACGCGGTCGATAATCGGGTTGATATCGTAGCGCTTCGACTCGTAGAACTCCTCGCCGTTGTAAATCATGGCCTTCCAACCGTTGTGCGTAGCCGAGAACGACTCGCGCAGGGTCGAGATGACATACTTGAAACCGAACTCGGCGGCCATCTGCTTGAAGATGCCCTTGTAGCCCTCGGCGTTGGTTTCGCCGCCCTCGACATCGGCGTCGGGCTTGAAACCGAGGCAGAGCTCGGCATCCTCCTCGTTGCCGATGCAGACATCGACGTACTGCATCAGAGGACGCATGATGGACTGCGCCTTCTCCTTCGTCCAGAGCTTCTTGCGGAAGTTGAGGTCGACCGAAACGGTCACACCGTGACGCTTAGCGGCCTCGCAGGCCAGCTTCGTCAGCTCGGCAGCCTTGTCGGAGATGGCAGGCGTGATGCCCGACCAGTGGAACCAGTCGGCACCCTCCATTATAGCGTCGAAGTCGAAATCGGCGACCTCCGCCTCGGCGATAGCCGAATGCGCACGGTCGTAAATCACCTTCGAAGGACGCATCGAAGCTCCCGTTTCGAGGTAGTAGATACCCACACGGTCGCCGCCGCGGGCGATGAAGTCGGTCTTAACGCCGAACTTGCGCAGAGCGTTGACGGCCGACTGACCGATTTCGTGCTTCGGAAGCTTGGTTACGAAGTAAGCGTCGTGTCCGTAGTTGGCGCAGCTCACGGCTACGTTGGCCTCACCGCCGCCATATACGACATCGAAAGAATCCGACTGCACGAAACGGGTGTTTCCCGGCGTGGAGAGTCGCAGCATGATTTCGCCTAATGTTACAACTTTCATGGTATTAAAATCTGTTTTTAATTAGTAGTAAATATCGTAAGTTTAGAATTTGAAATAGTTCTTGGCATTGCGGTAGCAAATCGCCTCGACGATTTCGCGGCCGATGAAGTCGATCTCCGACGCCGGCAGCAGACCCTGCTCGATGTCATTGCCCAGCAGGTTGCACAGCGTGCGGCGGAAGTACTCGTGACGCGGATACGAGAGGAACGAGCGCGAGTCGGTGAGCATGCCCACGAAACGGCTCAGAAGACCCAGCACCGACAGAGCGTTCATCTGCTTCTCCATGCCGTCCTTCTGGTCGAGGAACCACCAGCCCGAACCGAACTGAATCTTGCCTGCACCGTAGCGGCCGTCCTGGAAGTTGCCGAGCATGGTGGCAATCAGCTCGTTGTCGCGCGGATTGAGGTTGTAGATGATGGTCTTGGCCAGCTTGTCCCGGCCGTCGAGCATGTCGAAGAACTTCGACATCTTCTTGCCCACCGTAAAGTCGCCTATCGAGTCGAAACCAGTATCGGGGCCGAGCTGCTTGAACATGCGGGTGTTGTTGTTGCGGATGGCGCCGTAGTGGAACTGCTGCGTCCAGCCGGTCTCCCAGTCCATGACTGCGAACTCCACCATCATGGCGGTCTTGAATTTGAGGATCTCCTCTGCGGTGAGCTGCTTGCCGCCGTGCACCTTCTCGAAGATGGCGTCGATTTCGCTCTGGGTGTAGTCCTCGGCGTAGAACTCCTCGATGCCGTGGTCGCTCAGACGGCAGCCCACCGACTCGAAGAACTTGTGACGTATGCGCAGAGCCTCGATCAGGTCGGCGAACTTGCGAATCTCGACGCCTGCCACCTCACCCAGACGGTCGGTGTAGGCGCGGAACTCGGCGGGAACCTCGACGGCCATGGCCTTGTCGGGACGCCACGTGGGCAGCATCTTCACGCCGAAGTTATCCTCGGCGACTTTGAGATGGTGTTCGAGCGAATCCACGGGGTCGTCGGTCGTGCAGACGGTCTCCACGTTGTAGTGCAGCATCAGGCCGCGCGCGTAGAAGTCGGGGGTTTGGAGCAGCGACGTACAGTGGTCGTAAATCTCCCTGGCGGTCGAGGGGTTGAGCAACTTGTCGACACCGAAAGCCGTTTTCAGTTCGAGGTGCGTCCAGTGGTAGAGCGGGTTGCGCATCGTGTAGGGCACGGTCTCGGCCCACTTCTCGAACTTCTCCCAGTCGGTCGTGTCCTTGCCCGTGCAGAAGCGCTCGTCGACACCGTTGGTGCGCATCGCACGCCACTTGTAGTGGTCGCCTTCGAGCCAAATCTTCGACAGGTTGTCGAAACGGTGGTTCGACGCCACATACTCGGGAATGAGGTGGCAGTGGTAGTCGATAATGGGCATTTTCTCCGCATAATCGTGGTAGAGACGCTCCGCAGTCGCAGTCTGCAAGAGGAAGTTTTCGTCGTTAAACTGTTTCATAAAG
>CAMWIG010000251.1 GCA_947174295.1 uncultured Alistipes sp.
GTGGCCGAAACGGTCACTTCGTCGTTCTCGGTATAGGCCACCGTATTGGAAACATTGCTTATCGTCGCCAGACCGTAGACCTCGTCCTCGACGCACGAAGCGAGCAGACCGGCCGCGAGAATTGCCGATAATATCTTTTTCATAGTCGTACTGTTTTAGAAGTTGATTTCGAAACGCATGGCGAGCATGTTGTAGTCGACGCCGGCCTTGTTCTTGCCCTCGACCACCTTCAACGGGTCTTTGGTAGGTGCGCCCGACGCATCGTGGCCCACGTAGAGCTTGCCCTTGCCGTTGGCGTAGCGGTCGTTGTTGTTGTACTGGTAGTTGACCATGATTTTCACGTGGTTGTTGATGTAGTAGTTCAGACCGACGGCGTAAGCCTCGCCCGAACCGCCCATCACGTTGCGCGAGTTGAGAGACAGGTAGTCGTAGCGGAAGCAGAGCTCCAAATCGCCCCAGCTGCGGCCGCGCTCCACGCGCGTGAACTTCGCACCGTTAGAGTCGTAGCGCTGCTTGCCGCCGAAGAGCAGATAGCCCGCCTGAGCGTACCAGCCCCAGAAGTGCTTGGTGCGGGTGTCGACACTCGCGGGAGCGTTGTCCTTGATATGGGTGTCGTTGGCGATGTAGGCAGCCTCGAAACGCAGTCCCTTGTAGTAACCGGCCAGTTCGGCGGTGTAGAGCATGTCGAAGTCGACATAGGGAATCGTGTTGGTGTCGAGATACTTCTTGCGGTTGATCGAGGTCGAGTTGCGGCAGCTGAAACGCGACATGCCGTACTCCTTGGGGTCGACATCGGTCTTGGGCTGGCGGTACGACATGGCGGCACCGACGTGCAGGCCCCAGTCGTTGCTGTTCCAGCCCGGCATGAAGACGGCCTTGGCAGTGTAGGACATGCCCTCGTCGCGGCCGTAGTCCTTGTTGTTGTCGGCCACATATTCACGCGTTTCAAGCGCATCTACGGTCTGGAAAAACACGCCGCCCGAGAGCCACATCCAATCCTTGTTCCACTTGATGTTGGCTCCTATATGGCGCGACGGAGCCAGCGCCTGAGCGGCCATCGGACGCTCCATGAATTGCAGGTAGCGCGACGTGTTGTTGCGCTGGATGGAGAAGAACTCCTTGAAGTTACCGATTTGAATCTGCGTGTTGCGAATACCGTCGAAACGGATGATGGCATCCTTCAACTCGAATATGCCGTTGGCCATGTCCATGTCGACCTCGGCATACCAGTTCTTCGACAGCTCGGTCTTCACGGCGAAACGCGCACGGCGTATCGACACGCCGTTACCGATTTTGTCGTAGTCGTCGTCCTGGCCGAAGAAACACGCCAGGTCGGTCTGTACGCGCATGTCGAACCAGAGTTTGTACTTTGTGTTCCGGGACTTGAACACGAGGAAACCGTCCTGGGTCTCGACCTTCACCGGGTCACGGTGCACGGCCACGCCGTACTGGTTGTACTCGACTTCGGGCTGTTCGGCCGCAACCTGCGGAGCCTCGGTCTGAGCTGCTGCCGCGAATGCCGCGAGCAACATGCCGGCTGATAGTAACAATCTTTTCATAAGTCTTGGATAAATAAGTTAGTAATTCAAAATAGGTTTTAGGCGGTATTCATTCTCTTTCGCTTCGCAAATTCATCGCATAATCAGGCTGCTGCGGCCAAAACATCATATCGTCTTGACGAAAGCCACCAGATTCTGCTGCCGGTCCAGTCCGAGCTTCGCCCTCAGGCGATGACGTCCGATTTCGACGCTCTTCGGCGAGATGTTCATCAGCGTGGCGATGTATTTCGTCGAGAACCCCAGTCTGAGAAGCGTCGTCAGGCGCCGCTCCGAATCGGTGAGCTTGGGGAACTTCTCCGTCAGCCGTATGCTGAAATCCTTGTGCAGCTTCTCGACCTCGGTGTAGAAGTTGTCTATCTGGTTCGAGAAGTTCATCCGCTGCCCGAGACTCGTCTGGATTTCGGCCAGCATGCGCTGCCGCTCTGCGGGCGACGCTTCGGCCTGCACGGCCTTTATCTTCTCGTAGAGCCCCTCCATGAACTCCTTCTGCTCGTTGATATTCAGCGCAATGCTCATCACCTCGCGGCGTTTCAGTTCCAGCAGGTCGTGCAGGTTGCGGTTTTCGATCTGCATGTTCCGCACCTCCAACTCGTTCAGCGTCCGGCGATTCTCGGATAGCTGTCGGCCCTGCTCGCGGAGCATGCGCTCCGACATGCGCGAACGCAGCGAATGGCGCAGGTAGTTGCTCACGATGAATATCACCGCCACGGCGACCGACATGCAGAGCACGACGACGAAGGTCTCGGAGGTGAAAGCCAGCGTTGCCGGCGAGAAGAGAATCACGGCGAAATAACCGAACAGCAGCGCCACGGCCGGCGTGATGAACATCGTCGTGACAAGACGTATGACGGTCGACGGCTCGACGGTGTGCCGGCCCTGCCCCAGTCCTACGCCGGCGAGCGCCGAGAGAGCGAGCATGGCGGGCGAGAGCGGCACGGCACGAAGTCCGACCGCGGAGACCGCGCCGTCGAATGAGAACAGCAGCAGCGTGAGGGCCGTTGCGAGCACTACCGACTGCGACGAGACGATGCCCACGTCGAATTCGCACTCCGCGAGCCGCGCCATACGGTTCGCCGCTTCGGCTCGCACGAAAACCGCACACAGGATGAC
>CAMWIG010000252.1 GCA_947174295.1 uncultured Alistipes sp.
GCGGTCGATGCTTTCGGGCAGGGGGACTATGTGAAGGCGGTTAATATGCTGATAGATGCTTTGGATTCGGATTTCCGCGACCGTGTCGGAAATGCGGACGGTACCTCGTTTACGATTCCCCACGGCTCTATCGTGGTGCGTATCGACATTACGCCCGAAACCCTCGACATCTCGGCCGACTTCCTGAAACTTCCGGCAAAAGGGCGAGTGGCGATGCTGCGTCAGGTGGCCGAGATGAATATCGGCAAACTTATGCTGGCACGCTTCGTAAAGAGCGGCGACCGCCTGAAAATGGAGTACTCGTGTCCTCTGACCGATACGCATCCGCATAAGATATGGGGCGTTTTGCGCAACATATGCGTTGTCGGCGACAAGTACGACGATGAGTTCTGCACGCAGTTCAATGCCGAACGGTGCTATGAGCCGAGGGTTGAATACTACCCGCAGGAGGCTGTGGACAAGGTTTATGACAGCATACAGTCGTTGGGCGCTCTCGTGCTTTCGGCCGTGAACGACTATAATTCCCAGCGCAAGTACATATATTCGTGGACCGTTCTCGCGGCGAGTCTCTATCAGACGGCATTCTTCGCCAACCAGCAGGGACAGCTCGCGAATGACCTCGACAAGGCCCTCGACAGCATGAACGACTCGCGTCCGCTCGAAGAGCTCGTGTCGCGCGGCGTCGCATTTGTCGAGAAGCTGCTCGCAACGCCCAAGGAGGAGCTCGCGAAGCATCTGTACGGCGTGGAGATGATGGTGTCGCTCAAACATCCCGTCACGTTGCAAAACGTGCAGGAGGATTTAGAGGAACTCCACGAAGCGACGGGGACGGCGATTCAGCAGCGGGATTTCGACCAGACGGTGTCGCGCATCCTTTGTCAATTCTATCGGCTGCTCTATGAAAGCAGTCTTCCTCTTATGCTGGAATATGCTATTGTCACTGCGCTGCGCAAGGCCGGCGGATGCCCCATAAACGAGGCGGCTCGGATTCTTTGGAATGCCCTCGACCGTATTATGGACGGAGAGCTCGATGCCGGTGACGACGATGATGACGACGACGATGATGAAGGAATGGAGGACGTCGGCGATCTCGTCGAAGAGCTTGCCGCCGCGCGCGACAATGCCGTCGCCGCGCACCGAAAAATAGCCGAGGCTGCGGGCGGCAGCGAGGCTGTCGTCATTCAGCAGAAGATGGAAGAGGCGCTCAAAGCGGGAAATGTGGCCGAATACATGCGTCTTGCGACCGAACTCCAAATGATAATGATTAACGGAATGATGAATTCTTAAACCATGAATATGAATCAGGATATCAATAAACTCGTCTATAAGGTCACGCATGCGGACGGCTCGGGCAGCTGTTTCTATTTGAAGCGTTTCGATATCTTTGTCACCAATTACCACGTGGTGGCGGGTTATCGGACGGTTGCGATACACGACAATGACCGAAATCCGTATGAGGCGCATGTCGTGGTCGCGAATCCCGAGCTCGACCTCGCGCTGCTGTCGGTCGATGCCGATTTCGGCCACCTTCCCGAATTCCCTGTCGCGGCGGAGAGTGAGCCGGCCATAGGTTCGAGGGTTATGGTCGCCGGCTATCCTTTCGGCATGCCGTTCACTCTCACGGAGGGTGCGCTCTCGTCGCCGCGCCAGCTGATGAACGGCAAATATTATATCCAAATCGACGCCCCGGTCAATCCGGGCAATTCGGGAGGTCCGATCGTCAACGGCGACAATGAGCTGATAGGCGTGACGGCGAGCAAGTTCGCCTCCTCCTCGGCCGACAACATGGGATTCGGAATACGTGTCGAGTCGCTCATGCGCCTGTTGGAGACTGTCGACGGCGCGGACCGCTCACGCTTCCATGTGCAGTGCGACAGCTGCGACGAACTCATTGGCGATGACGACGGGTACTGCCCGAGCTGCGGCGCAAAGCTCGATCCGCGCGTCTTTGCCGTACACACGCTCTCCCGGCTCGGGGAGTTCTGCGAAACGGTAATATCGTCGATGGGCATCAACCCGGTGCTCGCGCGCGACGGACACGATTCGTGGGTATTCCACAAGGGCAGTTCGGAGATAAGGCTGTTCGTCTACGATAATACCTATCTGTTCGCCGTGTCGCCCATAAACCTGCTGCCGAAAAAGAACGTCGAGAGAGTGCTCGACTATATGCTCGACACCGATTTCTCGCCGTACAAGATGGGTGTCGACGGCCGGCAGATTTATCTCTGTTACCGTATACATCTCGCCGACCTGACGGATGCGGCCGGCGACAGAATATGCCGCAATATCGTAGGGCTGGCCGAGAAGGCGGATGAACTCGACGACTGGATGGTCGGCGAGTTCGGCTGCGAATACTCCGTCTACTCCAAGTCGGAATCGTAGAGCGCCGGCCCGTTCGACGAGCTTGTTTCTCCTGCCCCGATTGTCCCGGGGCGGGAGAAATTCATTTCGGAGAGCCCCGCTGCCGATGCGGTGACGGGAGATGGCGGATTGCGGCGGCGCCATGCGTGCCGGGTGCATGTTTTGCAAGGAAACAACGGCATAATTATTTATGCTCGGTGGAGAGT
>CAMWIG010000253.1 GCA_947174295.1 uncultured Alistipes sp.
AACCAATATAATATATTATGAAAAGGGATTCTCAGATATTCGACCTTATCGCCGACGAGCGTGCGCGCCAGATGCGCGGAATCGAGCTTATCGCGTCGGAGAACTTTGTCAGCGAGCAGGTTATGGCAGCCATGGGCAGCGTGTTGACCAACAAGTACGCCGAAGGGTACCCGGCAGCGCGTTACTACGGCGGCTGCGAGGTCGTTGACAAGGTCGAGACACTCGCCATCGAGCGCCTGTGCGAGCTCTACGGCGCCGAGTATGCGAATGTCCAGCCCCATTCGGGTGCGCAGGCCAACATGGCCGTATTCTTCGCCGTGATGCAGCCGGGCGACACGTTCATGGGTCTCGACCTCGCGCACGGAGGCCATCTCTCGCACGGTTCGCCGGTCAACATGTCGGGCAAATACTTCAAGGCCGTAGGGTACGGTCTCGACCAGACGACGGGCACGATCGACTACGATGCCATGGAGCGCACGGCCGAGGAGTGCCGTCCGAAGCTCATCGTGGGCGGTGCGTCGGCCTACTCGCGCGAATGGGACTACAAGCGCATGCGCGAGATTGCCGACAAGGTTGGTGCTCTGTTTATGGTCGACATGGCGCATACGGCGGGCCTCATCGCAGCAGGCCTGTTGGAGAACCCTGTGAAATATGCGCACATCGTCACCTCGACGACTCACAAGACCCTGCGCGGTCCGCGCGGCGGCATTATCCTTATGGGCAAGGATTTCGACAATCCGTGGGGTCTCACCACACCGAAAGGTGTCGTGAAGAAGATGTCGCAGATAATCAATGCGTCGGTATTCCCCGGCATTCAGGGCGGTCCGCTGGAACACGTCATCGCAGCCAAGGCCGTAGCGTTCGGCGAGGCGCTCGACCCGAGCTACAAGGAGTATCAGGCTCAGGTGCAGAAGAATGCCAAGGCCATGGCCGAAGCGTTCGTTAAGCGCGGATACAAAATCGTGTCGGGAGGTACGGACAACCACCTGATGCTGGTCGACCTGCGCACGAAGTTCCCCGAGCTTACCGGCAAGGTCGCCGAGAAGGCTCTCGTCGCCGCCGACATCACGACCAACAAGAACATGGTGCCCTTCGACAGCCGTTCGCCGTTCCAGACGTCGGGTCTGCGCTTCGGTACGCCGGCGATAACCACGCGCGGACTGAAAGAGGACAAGATGGAGGTAATCGTCGGGCTCATCGACCGTGTGCTGTGCAATCCCGAGGACGAGAACAATATCGCATCGGTGCGTGCCGAGGTGAACGCCATGATGTCGGAGTATCCGCTTTTCGCCTGGTAGCATGGAGGAGGTACTGGACTTTTTCCGGCGTCTGCACGACAATAACGACAAGACGTGGTTCGATGCCAACCGTGCGCAGTACAAACGCGTCCGCGAGACATTCGTAAGGCTGACCGGGGAGTTGATCGACGGCATAGCGTCGTTCGACCCCTCGGTCGCCGGGCTGACGCCTGCCGACTGCATGTGGCGCATCAACCGCGACATACGTTTCAGCAATGACAAGTCGCCCTACAAGAACTACATCTCGGCGTACATCGCTCCGCACGGCAAGAAGTCGGGATATGCCGGCTACTACATCCACATCGAGCCCAAATGCGACGACACGGTGTGGGTGAGCCAGCTCGGAGCGGGCCTTTACATGCCCGAGCCTGTCGTGCTGCGCAGCGTGCGCGACGAGATTTTCGACAACGGCGCGGAAATTGTACGGGCCATAGAGGAGGCCCGCGGGTTCTCGCTGTATGAGTTCAACAAACTCAAACGCACGCCGAAAGGTTATCCTGCCGGCAGCGAGTACGACGAACTGCTGAAACTGAAAGACCTTTTCGTCTCGTATCCGATGACCGAAGAGTTCATCACGGCCCCCGACCTTGCGACGCGGGCGACGGATAAGTTCAGAACGACCTACCATCTGGTCGAGATTCTGAACCGCGCCGTGCAGTTCGCCTACGAGGAGATGATGTAACCATTATACTCTGATATGAAACATATTACGTTACTGCTTGCCGGCGTGTTGCTGGCAAGCGTCGTTTCGGCCCAGCCGGAACGGCACACCGAATTGTTCGCCGTGCGCGGCGCGGACTCGCTCTACCTCGACCACTATCGGGCCGACGGAGAGACCGGTGCGAAGCGTCCCTGCATGATATTCGTGTTCGGCGGCGGATTCGCTTACGGCAGCCGCGATGCGGAGATGTATGTGCCGTACTTCGAGTACATGACCTCGCGCGGCTGGGACGTAGTGTCGATAGACTACCGTCTCGGCATGAAGAACGCCGCGCAGGCGTCGTTCTCCTCATTCGTGCCGATGCTCGTGCGCACGCTCGAAATGGCGACCGAGGATTTGTACTCCGCGACGGCGTATCTGCTCGGCAAGGCCGGCGAGTGGGGTATAGACCCGTCGCGAATCGTCGCCTGCGGTTCGAGCGCCGGTGCCATTACGGTGTTGCAGGGCGAGTACGGCATCTGTAACGGAGCCGCGGCGGCGATGCATCAGCAAGGGTTCAACAATGCGGGCGTCGTCTCCTTCGCCGCCGCGAT
>CAMWIG010000254.1 GCA_947174295.1 uncultured Alistipes sp.
ACTTCCGCTACGTCATTCCGCAGGGCGGTCCGATGACGGGCATCGGCAACAATTTGCAGGTCGCCTCGCTCTCGAACTGTTTCGTCATAGGTCACAAGCATCCGGCCGACTCCTACGGCGGCATCTTCCGCATGGACGAGGAGCAGGTGCAGCTCATGAAGCGCCGCGGCGGCGTGGGCCACGACCTTTCCGACATCCGTCCGACGGGAAGCCCCGTTCTCAACTCGGCCCTCACGTCGACGGGTATCGTGCCCTTCATGGAGCGTTATTCGAACTCCACGCGCGAGGTCGCGCAGGACGGTCGCCGCGGAGCGCTCATGCTGTCGCTTTCGATCAAGCACCCCGATGCCGAGCGTTTCATCGACGCCAAGGTCGACACGGGCAAGGTGACGGGAGCCAACGTCTCGATTAAGATCGACGACGAGTTCATGCGCGCAGCCATCGACGGCGGCACCTACCGCCAGCAGTTCCCCATAAAGTCCGACGAACCGCGCTACGTGCAGGATATCGACGCCCGCAAGCTGTGGAACAAGATTATCCACAACGCATGGAAGTCGGCCGAGCCGGGCGTGCTGTTCTGGGATACGATTATCCGCGAGAGCGTGCCCGACTGCTATGCCGACGAGGGCTTTACGACGGTGTCGACGAACCCCTGCGGCGAGATTCCTCTCTGTCCCTACGATTCGTGCCGTCTGCTGGCCGTGAATCTGTTCAGCTATGTCGACAAGCCGTTCACTGCCGAGGCGTCGTTCGATTTCGACAAGTTCAAGACGCACGTGGCCAAGGCCATGCGCATGATGGACGACATCATCGACCTCGAATTGGAGAAGGTCGAGCTGATTATCGACAAAATCGCCGCCGACCCCGAGGATGCCGACATCCGCCGTGTCGAGCAGTCGCTCTGGGAGAAGATTCGCGACATGGCGCAGAAAGGCCGCCGTACAGGTCTCGGCATCACCGCCGAGGGCGACATGCTGGCCGCGCTGGGTCTGCGCTACGGCTCGCCCGAAGCCATCGAGTTCGCCGTCACGGTGCACAAGACGCTCGCCGTCGAGGCCTACCGTGCGTCGGTCGACATGGCCGAGGAGCGCGGAGCGTTCAAGGTGTTCGATGCCGCCAAGGAGCGCAACAACCCGATGATAGGCCGCATCCGCGAGGCCGACCCCGAGCTCTACGAGCGCATGTGCCGTGTCGGCCGCCGCAACATAGCCATGCTGACCATCGCGCCTACGGGCACCACGTCGCTCATGTCGCAGACCACGTCGGGCATCGAGCCGGTGTTCCGTCCCGTCTACAAGCGCCGCCGCAAAATCAACCCCTCGGACAAGGATACGCACGTGGATTATGTCGACGAGACAGGCGAAAAGTTCCAGGAGTACAACGTCTACCACCATAAGTTCGTGCAGTGGGCGGCTGCGAACGGATACGACGTCTCGAAGCTGGATACGGTGAAGGATGCCGAGCTCGACCGCATGCTCGAAGCGTCGCCCTACCACGGCGCCACGGCCAACGACATCGACTGGGTGGCCAAGGTCAAGATGCAGGGGGCGATTCAGAAGTGGGTCGACCACTCGATTTCCGTTACGGTCAATCTGCCTAACGAGGTCTCGGAGGCTCTGGTCGCCGACGTCTATCGCACGGCGTGGGAGTGCGGCTGCAAGGGCGTTACGGTCTATCGCGACGGATGCCGCAGCGGCGTGCTGCTCGACAAGGACAGCAAGAAGAAAAAGGAGGAGGCGAATGCCAAAACCCTGAAACGCCCCAAGTCGATACCTGCCGATATCGTCCGTTTCAAGAACGGTTCGGAGGATTGGATTGCGTTCGTCGGCTTGCAGGACGGCCGTCCGTATGAGATTTTCACCGGCAAGGTCGAGGAGGACGCCATGTACATTCCGCGCAAGATTACGAGCGGCCACATCCTCAAAGTGCGCGAGGAGGACGGCACGAAACGCTATGATTTCCAGTATATCGACCGCTACGGATACAAGAACACGATAGGCGGCATCTCGCGTCTGTTCGACGAGGAGTTCTGGAATTACGCCAAACTTATCTCGGGCGTGCTGCGTCATGGCATGCCTATTGAGAATGTAGTGGAGCTGATAGAGTCGCTGCACCTGAACAGCGAGACTATCAACACGTGGAAAACTGGCGTCGAGCGTGCATTGAAACAGTATATCACCGACGGCACCAAGTCGAAAGGCAAGTGCCCGCAGTGCGGTCAGGAGAATATGGCCTATCAGAACGGCTGTCTGACCTGCATGTCGTGCGGCTATTCGAAGTGCGGCTGATTTTTCGAACAGCGGATAACTGAGCCGGGAAGTTCCGTTTTTGCGGAATTTCCTTGCTTTTGTTCGAAAAAATGAATACATTTGCACGATTGAAGTGCATAGTTTGCAAGCATTAACGGAAAATATTCAATAATTTTAAACGACTATGAAAAAAATTCTTCTCAGCCTTGTCCTCGCGGCTTTCGCCTTTTCGGCATCGGCGCAGGAGGTTTCCAAGGAAAAGACGCGTTGGGCCGGTCATACGCCCAACAAGTTTTGGT
>CAMWIG010000255.1 GCA_947174295.1 uncultured Alistipes sp.
GTGTATACGCTGCCTTCCCTGGCTACGGTCACCGTGCCGGCGGCGAAACGCTCCTGGCTGCTGGGCTGGTAGATGTCGATGCAGCTTGCGGGGCCTACCGTGCCGGGCGTCTTGTCGGTGCCGACGGTGTAGGTGCCTTCGGGAAGGACGGTCGACGCGGGGTCGGCGAAGAGGTCGAGCGTCAGCTCGTAGCCCCAGTTGCTGTCGTTGAGTTTGAGGTAGTATTCGCCGGGAAGCTCGTCGTTTACCTCGATGCGTTTGGCCGACGTCGCTGTGAAGTCGTAGGAGAACGAGAAACCTTCGATTTCGCCCTTGAAGAGGCTCTTGAACGTGCCCTCGTCGGTCGTGAACTCGGCCGCGATGTCGTAGACGTGGTTTTCGTCGAGCGATACGGTCACCGTGCCGGAGGCGAGAGCGAGAACCTTATCCTCCTTGCGGAGCCAGAAGTAGGTGTAGCTCGGGTCGTTGTCGACCATTCCTTCGGTGTATCCGCTGCCTATCGTGTATGTTCCGGCGGGCAGCCATTTGGCGTCGCGGTCGTAATAGAAGTCGAGCGAGAGCTGATGCGTCTCCGACTCCTCGGTGAAGGTGACCGTCGCATTGCCCGAGAATACGCCTGCTACGGCGCTCTGGAACACGATGGCGCCCTTTTCGAGCGTCGTCATGGTGAGCTGCTCCGAAAGAACGGCCGTCTTACCGTCGCTCGCAGCCGCTACGATTACATACTCGGTCTCGGGCGTGAGGTCTGCGACCTCCACCGTCGTGGCTTCGGCTGCCGATACGGGCGTGCCGGCGGTCGACAGAATCTCCTCGGCGGTAGGGACTGCGGCGCCGTCCTCCGATTTAATGCAAATCCATGCGCACTGTTCGGCATTCTCGGGAGTTATGGTGAACGAAAGAGTCGTTTCGGCAGGTGTGCCGGCCGTGAGGGTCACGCTCGGTTCCTTCGCGGGTTCGGGCGGCGTCACGGGGTCGTCGTCGGAGCATGCGACGAACGAACCCGACAGGAGAACTGTGCAAACGACAGTGAAAAATAGTCTGAGTCCTTTCATAAAGCGTATAAATTAAAGAGTGAGAATTTGCATTAACCCTTTGCAAGGTAGTAAAATTTCGTCATATTCCGCATTTCGCGGCGAAAAAAAACGCAGAGCGGCGCATGTTTTTTCCGAAAAGGCCGCTGCCGACGGAAATTATGAGTATATTTGTAATTATATTGTATTCGCACAAATCCGCTACGATTATGAAAAGACGACTTTTCCTTCTCCTCGCCGCCGCTCTTCTCTCGGCTTCGATGACCGTCGGCTGCTCCGGCGGCGACGACCCTACGCCTCCCGGCCCCGAACCTCCGCAGGCGCGCAGCCATACTCTGATAGTCTGCATGCTCGGCGACAACGGTTTGGAGAGTTTCATGGACAGCAACCTCGTGAAGATAATGTCGGCGGCCGATGCCATCCCTGCCGACGGGCATATCGCCGTGTTCTACGATCGCGGCAACTACACGCGTCTTACGGAGGTCGTCGTCGAGGACGGCATACCCAAGCAGCGGGTCGTCGAGGAGTTCAACCCCTCGCAGTCGACGGTCGACCCGCAATTCCTGGCCGGCGTTCTCGAACGCGTGCGCGAGACCATGCCTGCCGAGAGCTACGGACTCGTCCTTTCGTCGCACGGCGGCGGATGGGTGCCGTCGGACATCTTCGACCTCTACCTCGCGGGAGCATCCTCCGCCGCGGCCGGGCTGCGCCCCTCGCCCCGCTATTTCGGGCAGGACGGCTACGACTGCATGGAGATTCCCGACCTGGTGCGTGCGCTTTCGGCCATGCACTTCGACTACATACTCTTCGATGCGTGCTTCATGGCGTCGGTCGAGGCGCTCTACGACCTGCGCGCCGCCGCCGCCTACATCATAGCCTCGCCCGCCGAGGTCATGGGCTCGGGATTTCCCTACAAGGAGATAGTGCCGCTGCTCTTTACCGCGGGGCACTCGCTGAGCGAGGTGTGCGAAACCTTCATGTCGCTCTACCGCAACAGCTCGGGTACCATTTCGCTCTTCGACTGTTCGGCCTTCGAAGCTCTGGCGCAGAGCATGAAACGCGTTATGGCCGCCGGACATGCGCCTTCCGATATTTCGTCGATTCAGGGCTACGAGGGCTTCGACCCTCACCTCTACTTCGACCTCGAACAGTATGTCGAGTCGACGGGTGCCGATGCGTCGACGCTCGCCGACTTCCGCAAGAGTCTCTCGGCGGCTGTCGTATGGCACGACCACACGCCGACATTTTACAGCGACTACGGTTCGCGGGGCGTCATAGAGCTTCCGCGCAGCTGCGGCGTCACGTGCCATGTTCCGCACGATTCGTATCCGCAGACTCATGCCGCATACCTCGAAACCGCATGGGCGAAGGCCGTGGGCAATTAGGAATGAACAATTGATTTTCTGCGATAGAGCCCGGCATCATGTGCCGGGCTCTCTTTGCGTTACGCTTATTTGGCGCACCTTACTTCGTACTCACCGAGCCGCCTCCGGCAGCACTTCTCGACTATCT
>CAMWIG010000256.1 GCA_947174295.1 uncultured Alistipes sp.
AGGTGGGACTGAAACGGCGCGCACGGCAGCACATCCGCCGACACTCAGGTACCGTCGCACAAAATCGCAATCATTTGCACCTGCGGCACACGATATGAATAATTACGGACGAAGAGTTGGATTTTCACGAAAAAATCCCTATTTTTGAACGTTAATTACACCTTACGATTACGACATGGCAAAACTTACGATAGGGGATACCGTCCCCGCATTCGAATCCACGACTCAGGACGGCGCACCGTTCAGCTCGCAGGAGCTTCTCGGCCGGCGCACGGTGCTCTACTTCTATCCGAAGGACAACACCTCGGGCTGTACGCTCGAAGCCAAAAGTCTGCGCGACGGCCGCGAGGAGCTCCGGGCCCGCGGCTTCGAAATAGTCGGCGTGAGTCCCGACAGCGTGAAATCGCACGCAGGATTCTGCGCCAAGCACGAGCTCGGATTCACGCTTCTGGCCGATACCGACCACAGCGTATGCGAAGCGTTCGGCGTGTGGGCCGAGAAGTCGATGTACGGCCGCAAATACATGGGCGTACTCCGCACGACGTTCCTCATCGGCACCGACGGCCGCATCGAGCGCATATTCGAGAAGGTCGACACCAAGAACCATTACAAGCAGATAATCGACTCGCTCGACGAAAAATAAACTACCGAAAAAATACAAAGAAACCATATGGCAGAGAAAACACAAGTCAACGCGGACAAGCTCAAAGTGCTGTCCGCCGTAATGGAAAAGATAGAGAAGGATTTCGGCAAGGGCTCCATCATGCGCATGAACAGCGCCGAGGTGACCGACGTCGCAGTGATTCCGACCGGTTCGGTAACGCTCGACATGGCGCTCGGAGTTGGCGGATATCCCAAAGGCCGCGTGATAGAGATTTACGGCCCCGAGTCGTCGGGTAAGACGACGCTCGCCATCCACGCCATCGCCGAGGCGCAGAAGGCCGGCGGCATCGCGGCATTCATCGACGCCGAGCACGCATTCGACAGCTACTACGCCCAGAAGCTGGGCGTCGACGTCGACAACCTGCTCATCTCGCAGCCCGACAACGGCGAGCAGGCACTGGAAATAGCCGACTCGCTGATTCGTTCGAGCGCCATCGACATCATCGTCATCGACTCCGTGGCGGCCCTGACGCCGAAAGCCGAAATCGAGGGCGAGATGGGCGACTCGAAGATGGGACTCCAAGCCCGGCTCATGTCGCAGGCGCTGCGCAAGCTGACGGCCAGCATCTCGAAGACCAAGACCGTCTGCATATTCATCAACCAGCTGCGCGACAAAATCGGCGTGGTGTACGGCAACCCCGAGACCACGACGGGCGGTAACGCACTGAAATTCTACGCCAGTGTCCGCATCGACATCCGCCGCGTGTCGGTCATCAAGGACGGCGAGGAGCAGCTCGGAACGCGCACCCGCGTGAAGGTCGTGAAGAACAAGGTGGCGCCTCCGTTCAAGAAGGCCGAGTTCGACATCATGTTCGGCGAGGGCATATCGAAGGTCGGCGAAATAATCGACCTCGGCGTCGACTACGGCGTGATAAAGAAGGCCGGTTCGTGGTTCTCCTACGGCGACCGCAAGATAGGTCAGGGCCGCGACTCGGTAAAGGACTTGCTTGCCAACGACGCCGACCTGCGCGCCGAAATCGAGGGCAAGGTGCGCGAAGCGATGAAAACAGCAACCAAATAGAACTTCCGATGAGTTACACCGCCGAGGATGAAAGATTGATAAAGGAGAAGTGGGACGAGCTGCTCTACTCCTGCACCAACATCTGCAAGACGAACGATGACTGGGACTTTATCAAACGTGCGTTTTTCCTTGCCAAGGAGGCGCACGCAGGGGTTCGCCGGCGTTCCGGCGAACCTTACCTGCTGCATCCGATAGCGGTGGCGAAGATAGTAGTCGACGAGATAGGTCTCGGCGTTAAATCGGTCGTAGCGGCGCTGCTGCACGACGTGGTCGAGGACACCGACTACACGGTGGAGGACATGGATCGCATCTTCGGCCCGAAAATCGCCTACATGGTCGACGGGCTCACCAAGATGTCGGGCGTGTTCAACACCGACGCGTCGGAGCAGGCGGAGTACTTCCGCAAGGTGCTGCTCACGCTGTCGAACGACGTGAGGGTCATACTGATAAAGATTGCCGACCGTCTGCACAACATGCGCACGCTCGGCTCGATGCCGCTCAACAAGCAGATTAAAATCACCAGCGAGACGATGTATCTGTTCGCACCGCTGGCTTATCGTCTGGGGCTTTACGCCATAAAGAGCGAGCTCGAAGACCTCTGCATGAAGTACCGTTTTCCGCAGCAATACGCCGAAATCACACGCAAGCTCGACGAGACGGAAACGCAGCGGCAGGAGTTCATAAACCGATTCAATGCGCCGATAATCGACGCACTGAGGCGCAACGGGATACAGTTCGAAATCTCGGGCCGCGTCAAAAGCGTCTACTCCATCTGGATGAAGATGCAGCGCAAGCAGATTCCGTTCGAGGAGATATACGACTTGTTCGCCATACGCATAGTGTTCCAGGC
>CAMWIG010000257.1 GCA_947174295.1 uncultured Alistipes sp.
AGGCAGTCCAAGGCCTTGAATGTGGATGAACGACGTTTGTCCGCGTTTTTTTATTTTTTAGGATTATGTTATGAAACACTTGTTTTTTATCGTTGTTTTAATGTCTCTGTCCCTGTCGTCCCACGCGCAAAAAGTTACTGAGAGAAGAGATGGAAACATAACAACCATTACTACTACTTATGATGACGGAAGCATGTCGATATTGCAGCGTTACCCATGTACCGTCTGCCATGGTCGCGGTACATGCTATATGTGCGGTGGGGCAGGAGTATGTTATAATCTGTACGGGCCTTATCCGTGTGTCGCATGCGGAGGCGGAAGATATTGTACATTTTGCGGCGGACGCGGTTGTCAGGAGCTGAGCTATTTCGTAAATCCGAATCAAGGTTCGGCGAGCCCGCAGTACAATACCGGCGGTTACGGGTATTCGGGAGGCAGCTCAGGCAATAGCAGTAACAGCAGCAACAGTGCTCCGCAGTGCAAAGGCTGCCGCGGTTCCGGGTTGTGTACGAGCTGCAAGGGTACCGGAAAAACTAAGTCTTCGGCATATTATACCGACGGTCACACCATTATTAGTAATTGCGCGGTCTGCAATGGTACGGGACGATGCGGCGTATGCTATGGCAGAGGAGTAATCAGATAAGGGTCTCGTATGCCGGAAATCTGGCGGGGACTTGCTTTTGCACTCGACTTTTCATATATTTGCGCTGACGAACACGTGCCGGCAGTGCCGACGGTGTCCGTTAAGAAAGCGGCCTTTCGTGTATCGTGTAGCTTCCGGCAGTGTCGGGCGGTTGCATGGAAGGCGTAACGACATAAAACCAAACACCTATGTACAAATTCAACTCTGCCGGCCCGTGCGGCTGTGCGTATCGCACCATCACTCTCAGGATTCGTATTTCGGGAGCGGCCCGTCGCTCGCAACGCTGCGTGTCATGATTCGGCATGTCGATATTTCGGCTTTGACCGAGGCTCAGATCGACGAAGTTTTCGACGAGGCCTACCGCCGTTATGTTTCGAAGACGATATCATGCCTTCGGCCGGGTCTGACGCTGAACTTCGACGATGCGGCGTTCGACGTGTGGGTAACCTACCGTGCGGCGGCCGACTTCTGGGAGGACGACGGGCTCGATTCTGCGGATTATCGCCGTGCGGTGTGCATTCGCGGCGTGTCGTATGTCGACGGCGAGTCGTTCCGGCTGAATATCTCGCCGCCGAAGGGTTCTTCCGTCTCGGACGGCGGTCGTGCGGTCACGGACGACATGCTCTCGATGCACCCGTCCGATTCGCTGACGGTTCGCCTCGGCTGCCGCGGTGCGGCTCCGTGGGTCGATGTCGGACGGCTCTATGCGGTCATGCGTCTTGCGGAGCATGCGGCGGCCGTGGTGTCGGGCGATGCGCGGCCGGGCACTATGACCGACGTCTTCGACGAGATGGAGGAGGACGGCGGATTCATGGTCGACCATCAGTCGGTGGCCGACGAGATGATGATGGACGCATATGTCGATTCGCTGGACGGCGCGGAGCGTTCCGGCACCTTTATTGCCGTGAAGAGCGGAAAAAAGCAGTTTATGAGAAAAGCATCCCGATTCATCCTGCCCGTTCTGTTGTGTTTCATCGTCGGAGGTGTCGCCGCGTGGTTGCAGCGCGAATCCCTCGTGCTGTGGTATCCGACACTCGCCAAGCCTGCCGGAACGCCGCCGTGGCAGGTATTCCCCGCGGTGTGGAGCGTGCTCTACCTCTGCATGGGCCTTTCGGCCGGATTCGTGCTGGACTCCGTGTCGTGGGCGCGCCGCAGCCTGATGAGACTGTGGTGCATACAGCTTGCGCTCAACTTTCTGTGGTGCGTGTTGTTCTTCAACATGCAGTCGCCGATGATGGCTATGGTCGACATCATTCTGCTCGATGTGGTCGTGGCGATGTACGTCTCGACCTCGGCGTCGGTCAGCCGCCCTGCGGCATGGCTCTTCGTTCCGTATCTCTGCTGGACGCTCTACGCCACCTATCTCAATGCGGGTGTCGTCATTCTGAACGGGACGGGATTTTAGAAGCTCGCGGCGGCCGTCCGGCTGTCTGCGTATGGAAAATCCTTTGGCGGAAAAACGCATTCGTCCGCCGCGGCGCGCTTTGCCGGCATAAGACGAGGATGCGGCTGAAAAAACTGTTTTCAGCCGCATCCGTTTTTTGCACTCCGTTATCCGCTGGCCGCTAATCGAATATCCGCTCCGGCCGAAAATATTTTTGCGGTACGCATGCTGCGGTTGTTGCATTTTATGATAAAAACAGCTACTTTTATATTGAAATTACGATTCGTTCAATTTTCGCAAGCAAACTTAAAATAATGAAACATTCCTTTCCTTATATCGCGCCTGTCGCCGATTCGCAGCTCGTCTATACGGACGGAGAGACGATGGAGAAGGCGGTCGAGGCTTTCGGGCAGGGGGACTATGTGAAGTCGGTTCATCTGCTGATAGATGCTTTGGATTCGGATTTCCGCGACCGTGTCGGAAATGCGGACG